>NZ_SZWV01000013.1:26444-58077 GCF_005280945.1 Citrobacter sp. wls718 | reverse complement strand
CATCAGGTTATCGATACCGTTCATATTCTGTTCGATAACCTGCGTAACAGTATCCTGTACTGTTTTCGCATCAGCGCCAGGGTAGGTCGCGGAGATCGTCACTGCAGGCGGTGCAATAGTTGGATATTGCGCTACCGGCAATTTGAGGATCGCGAGCCCCCCTGCCAACATGATGATAATGGCGATCACCCACGCAAATATGGGGCGATCGATAAAGAAATTAGGCATGTCTTAACGGCTCCTGTTTAAGTTAAGACTTGGACTGTTCAGGCTGGCTACCGCTTGCGGCTTGCTGGTTGTTATCCGCGGTGACTTCCTGCGCTTTTACCTGCGCGCCTGGACGTACTTTTTGCAGCCCCGTGACAATCACGCGGTCGCCTGGCTTAAGTCCTTCTGTGACCAACCATTTATCGCCAATTGCTTGTGCTGCCACAATCTGGCGGGTTTCCACTTTGTCATCAGCACCGATAACTAACGCGCTGGCTTCACCGCGCGGTGTACGGGTTACGCCTTGCTGCGGAACCA
The DNA here is from genome assembly GCF_005280945.1 of Citrobacter sp. wls718. Taxonomy (NCBI): domain Bacteria; kingdom Pseudomonadati; phylum Pseudomonadota; class Gammaproteobacteria; order Enterobacterales; family Enterobacteriaceae; genus Citrobacter; species Citrobacter sp. wls718. The sequence continues at coordinate 57,552 of NZ_SZWV01000013.1, read as the reverse complement.
GTATTGCCGTTGGGTTGATCCCTTCTTCCAGACGAGCACGGACGAACATACCCGGCAGTAAGGTGTGATCCGGGTTAGGGAAGATGGCGCGCAGCGTGATAGAACCGGTGGTCTGATCAACTGTCACGTCAGAAAACTCCAGCGTACCGGACTGCGGGAATTTAATGCCGTCGCTGGTCACCAGTTCCACTTTCGCTTTACCGTTCTCTTGCTTCAGCTTGCCGTTCGCCAGCTCTTGTTTCAGTCGCAGGAAATCGTTGCTTGATTGTGTGACGTCGACATAGATCGGATCCAACTGCTGTACGGTTGCCAGCGCGGTCGCCTGACCGTTTTGCACCAGGGCACCTTCCGTAACGGCAGACTTACCAATACGGCCGCTAATTGGCGACGTGACTTTGGTATACGCCAGGTTAATACGCGCCGTTTCTACTGCGGCTTTCGCGGCAATAACGGCAGCATTTGCCTGTTGCGCATCGGCCTTGGCGGTATCGTATTCCTGTTGACTGATGTACTTGGTACCCAACAGTTTCTGATAACGATTCACCGTCAACTGAGCGATATTAGCTGCCGCCTGCGCTTTAGCCAGATCGCCTTTTGCACTTTCATATGCGGCCTGGTAAGTAGCAGGATCAATCTGATAGAGAGACACACCCGCTTCAATGTCACCGCCTTCTGTGAAATTACGCTTCAGGATGATGCCGCTAACCTGAGGGCGAACTTCTGCAATGCGGAAAGCACTGGTGCGACCCGGGAGTTCAGTTGTTATCTGTAGAGGTTCAGCTTTGAGCGTCACAACTCCAACCTCTGGCATCTGCTGGCCCCCTTGTTGGGCCTGTTTGTCGTCACATCCTGTTAGCGCTAAGCTGCCTGAGAGCATCAGAACGACTGCCAGAGGCGTTAACCCTCTGTTTTTGTTCATATGTAAACCTCGAGTGTCCGATTTCAAATTGATCAATGGCTTAAAGCCTATAAACCCATTGCTGCGTTTATATTATCGTCGTGCTATGGTACATACATTCACAAATGTATGTAAATCTAACGCCTGTAAATTCACTAACATATGGCACGAAAAACCAAACAACAAGCGCAGGAAACGCGTCAACACATTCTCGATGTTGCTCTGCGTTTGTTCTCGCAACAAGGGGTCTCTTCCACCTCGCTTGCAGAGATCGCAAAAGCCGCTGGCGTCACGCGTGGTGCAATCTATTGGCATTTCAAAAACAAGTCGGATTTATTCAGTGAAATCTGGGAGCTGGCAAAACCCAATATTGATGAACTAGAGTCTGAGTATCAGGCAAAATTCCCTGACGATCCACTATCAGTATTAAGAGAAATTTTAGTTTACGTTCTTGAAGCTACCGTGACAGAAGAACGCCGGCGTTTGCTGATGGAGATTATATTCCACAAATGCGAGTTTGTCGGGGAAATAGCCTCTGTTCAGTTGGCACAACGTAGCCTGTGTCTTGAAAACTATGATCGCATCGAGCAAACCCTTCGCAACTGTATGAACGCAAAAATGTTGCCGGAGAACCTGAACACGCGTCGTGTGGCGGTGTTACTGCGCAGCTATCTTTCCGGCATTTTAGAAAACTGGTTATTTGCACCAGAGTCTTTTGATCTGAAAAAAGACGCGCGTGAATATGTCGCTGTGCTGCTGGAAATGTGTCTGCTGTGCCCTACGCTTCGCGTGCCTGAGACCTGCTGACCAGAGGGTTTCACTCCAGGAATTTTCCTGGACATTTTCACCCCCGCTATTTTGTCCATCACAGCCGTGATATTCTAGCCGCTTGACTATTTTCGGTCACTTTTCTGGTTAGAAACATTCATCCTCATGACTATGTTGCAGCTTTATAAACGTTCACAGCATCTCATTGCTATTACCATTATTTTCTTCATTCTATTGCTGTCTTGCCAGTCATCAGCATTTGCGCGAGCGCAACAGAATGGCGAACTGCCGACGAAAGCGGATATTCAGAGCCAGCTAGACACGCTGAATAAACAAAAAGACCTTTCTGCGCAGGATAAATTGGTTCAGCAGGATCTTATCGATACCCTCGCCACGCTCGATAAAATTGAGCGCGTGAAGGACGAGACCGTTCAACTACGCCAGAAAGTGGCCCAGGCGCCGGAAAAAATGCGCGAGGCGACGGCGGCGTTAAATTCGCTCAGCGATGTCGATAATGACGATGAAACGCGAAAAACACTGAGCGCGCTCTCTCTGCGACAACTCGAGTCGCGCGTCGCCCAGGTGCTGGATGACCTGCAAAGCGCGCAAAACGATCTGGCTGCTTATAACAGCCAACTGGTCTCGTTGCAGACGCAGCCTGAGCGCGTGCAAAACGCGATGTACACCGCCTCGCAGCAAATGCAGCAAATCCGCAATCGCCTGGATGGAACCAGCGTTGGCGAGGCGGCATTACGCCCCAGCCAGCAGGTGCTGCTTCAGGCGCAGCAGGCGTTGCTGAATGCGCAAATCGACCAGCAGCGTAAAAGCCTGGAGGGCAACACGGTTTTGCAGGATACCCTGCAAAAACAACGGGATTACGTGACGTCCAACACCAACAGGCTCGAGCATCAGCTCCAGTTGCTGCAGGAAGCGGTGAACAGCAAACGTCTGACGTTAACCGAAAAAACCGCGCAGGAAGCAGTGACGCCAGATGAAGCGGATCGTATCCAGACCAATCCGTTGGTAAAACAGGAACTGGATATTAACCATCAGCTTAGCCAGCGCCTGATTTCCGCCACGGAAAACGGCAACTCACTGATGCAGCAAAACATTAAAGTCAAAAACTGGCTTGATCGTGCGCTGCAATCGGAACGCAATATTAAAGAACAAATCGCTGTGCTGAAGGGCAGTCTGCTGCTGTCGCGCATTCTGTATCAGCAGCAGCAAACGCTGCCGTCGGCAGACGAGCTTGCTGATATGACTAACCGCATTGCCGATCTGCGTCTGGAGCAATTTGAAGTTAACCAGCAGCGTGATGCGCTGTTCCAGAATGATGCCTTCGTTGCCAAACTGGAAGAAGGGCACAGCAATGAAGTGAACGGCGAAGTTCATGATGCGCTGCTGCAGGTTGTGGATATGCGCCGTGAACTGCTGGACCAGCTGAATAAGCAGTTGGGAAATCAGCTGATGATGGCGATTAACCTGCAGATCAACCAGCAGCAGTTAATGAGCGTGTCTAAGAACCTCAAGAGCATCCTCACTCAGCAAATTTTCTGGGTTAACAGCAACCGCCCAATGGACTGGGATTGGGTGAAATCCTTCCCGCAAACGCTCAAAGACCAGTTTAAATCGATGAAAATCACCGTGAACTGGGAAAAAGCCTGGCCGGCGGTGTTTATCGCATTCCTGGCCGGTTTGCCGCTGCTGTTGGTAGCCGGGCTTATCCGCTGGCGCCTGAAGTGGCTGAAAGCGTACCAGGCGAAACTCGCCGCCGCGGTGGGTAACTTGCGCAATGACAGCCAGCTCAACACACCTAAAGCGATACTGATCGATCTGATTCGCGCCTTGCCCGCATGCCTGATTATCCTTGCCGTGGGCTTGATTCTGCTGACTATGCAACTGAACGTCAGCGATCTGCTATGGGCATTTAGCAAGAAAATGGCCGTCTTCTGGCTGGTGTTTGGCCTGTGCTGGAAGGTGCTGGAAAAAGACGGCGTGGCGATCCGCCACTTCGGCATGCCCGCGAAACAGACCAGCCACTGGCGCCGCCAGATCGTGCGTATTAGCCTGGCACTGCTGCCGCTGAATTTCTGGTCGGTGGTCGCTGAGCTTTCGCCTCTCAATCTGATGGATGATGTGCTCGGGCAGATTGTTATTTTCTTTAACTTGCTACTTATTGCCTTCCTGGTATGGCCAATGTGTCGTGAGAGCTGGCGTGATAAGGAATCGCACGGTCTGCGCCTGGTGACGATAACCGTATTGTCGATTATTCCGATCGCGCTAATGGTGCTGACGGCGACCGGTTATTTCTATACCACGTTGCGTTTATCCGGTCGCTGGATTGAGACCGTATATCTGGTGATCATCTGGAACCTGCTGTACCAGACGGTGCTGCGCGGATTGAGCGTTGCGGCGCGCCGAATTGCCTGGCGTCGTGCACTTGCCCGTCGTGAGAACCTGGTGAAAGAAGGGGCCGAAGGCGCCGAGCCGCAGGAAGAACCTACCATTGCGCTGGAGCAGGTCAACCAGCAAACGCTGCGTATTACCATGCTGCTGATGGTGGCCCTGTTTGGCGTGCTGTTCTGGGCTATATGGTCCGATCTGATCACCGTGTTCAGCTATCTCGACAGTATCACGCTCTGGCATTACAACGGCACAGAAGCCGGTGCCGCGGTGGTGAAAGATGTCACTATGGGCAGCCTGCTGTTTGCGATTATTGCCTCAATGGTGGCCTGGGCGCTGATCCGCAACTTACCGGGTCTGCTGGAAGTGTTGGTGCTGTCGCGCCTGAAAATGCGCCAGGGCGCATCGTATGCGATCACCACAATCCTCAACTACGCGATCATTGCTATCGGTGCGATGACGGTCTTCGGGTCGCTCGGCGTATCGTGGGATAAATTGCAGTGGCTGGCCGCGGCTCTGTCGGTCGGTCTCGGTTTTGGCTTACAGGAAATCTTCGGTAACTTTGTCTCGGGTCTGATCATTCTGTTCGAACGCCCGGTGCGTATCGGCGATACCGTCACGATTGGCACTTATTCCGGGACAGTCAGTAAGATTCGTATTCGTGCGACCACCATTACCGACTTTGATCGCAAAGAAGTGATCATCCCGAACAAAGCGTTTGTGACCGAGCGACTGATCAACTGGTCGCTTTCAGATACCACCACGCGTCTGGTTATCCGCATTGGGGTCGCTTACGGTTCAGATCTCGATAAAGTGAAGAAAGTGCTGCTGCAGGCGGCAATGGAACACCCGAAAGTGATGCACGATCCTGAGCCAGCCGTGTTCTTCACCGCCTTCGGTGCCAGCACGCTGGATCACGAACTGCGTCTGTATGTCCGTGAACTGCGCGATCGCAGCCACACGGTTGATGAACTTAACCGCGCGGTTGACCGCTTGTGCCGTGAAAACAACATTGATATCGCCTTTAACCAACTCGAAGTGCACCTGCACAACGCCAAAGGGGATACCGTGACCGAGGTGAAGCGTGACATCATCAACGGTGATGATCCGACGCCTTCAGTAGGCTAATAAGAAATGTGATTGCCTGATGGCGCAGCGCCATCAGGCAATCCTGCTACCGTTCTTTTTCGGATGAGGCGAGCTGTTTCGTTTCATAATCCCGCTTAACGATCTCTAGTGCTTTCAGCACGGTTTCAGGCGCAACCTGATTCTCTTCAAGTAAGACAATCAAATCGACGGCCAGTTTGACTTCGTCCGGGGCGCTTTCAAGTGACATACATTCTCCGACGATTAACGGGTGATACGTGCGAGCACGTTTTCTATTCTTTCCAGCGCATGGCGACAGCGTGCCAGACGCGCCTCGAAGGCTTCCACTTCTCGTAGCAGGCGCTGCTGCTCCTCAAAATTAGTTGCCCGAGCCAGTTGAGCCTTACGTTCGCGTGTCATCTCGACCAGTCGGCGCTCATATTCCTGATGTTGAACGCGTTTGCGCTGCCAGCGGGCAAGCCCTGGCGACGCGCTGTCCCATTCTCTGAGCGACCAGGTGGCGGTCTCACGGGAAATGGCTTCCAGTTGAGACGCTAAATGTTCAGCCAGCCAGGCTACCTGGGGACGCTGCTGGTGTTCAACGGCATGGCGTAACGCGCTCAGGTTAGCATCGGCTTCATCCAGGCAGGCCTGTAACCGTGTGCTGCGGGTGCGAAAAAGCTGGCGATCGAAGCGGGCGCTAAGCGTTGCGTGATGCGCAAGAGGGGCGCAACGCTGCCGCAGGCTGTTGAGCTGGCTTTCGAGCGTCTGAAGCAGCAGGGCGGTTTTCACGATAACACTCCGATGAAAATGAGAACCGTTATGCTAAAGTAGCGATTCTCTGTGTTAAGTATTGATATTATGCGACGCATTATTCTAATCATCATTGGCTGGATAGCGGTAGTGTTAGGCACGCTGGGTGTGGTTTTGCCCCTGTTGCCCACAACACCGTTTATGCTGCTGGCCGCTTGGTGCTTTGCCCGCTCATCGCCGCGTTTTCACGATTGGCTGCTGTACCGTTCATGGTTCGGCGGTTATCTGCGCCACTGGCAGAAACACCGTGCGATGCCGTCAGGGGCAAAGCCGCGCGCCATTGTGTTTATTTTGCTGACGTTTGGCGTTTCGCTGTGGCTGGTTGAGATGATGTGGGTACGCGGACTGCTGTTGGTTATTCTCGCCTGCTTGTTGATTTTTATGTGGCGGATCCCGGTGATTGATGAAGAGCAACAAAAGCACTGAAGCATAATAATCGCTGTTGCAATTGTCTCCCGCAGCCAGTAAATTTGACCGTTTTCGAGCACGGGCGCAGGCGGTCAAAGGTTAAACAGATGTAACCTTTGCTCTTTATATATACACAAAGTCATTCAAGACGCGTCGAGGATGAAGTATATAGTGCGCCGTGAAGTAATACCGTATCAATCAGGCACAAACTTATGACCGCAACTGCACAGCAGCTTGAGTTTCTCAAAGATAGCATCAAAAGCATCAACGACTACCCAAAACCGGGCATTCTTTTCCGCGATGTCACCAGCTTGCTGGAAGACCCGAAAGCTTACGCACTCAGCATTGAACTGCTGGTTGAGCGTTACAAAAATACGGGTATCACGAAAGTTGTCGGCACCGAAGCGCGCGGCTTCCTGTTTGGCGCACCAGTCGCCCTGGGGTTGGGCGTCGGGTTTGTTCCGGTGCGTAAACCCCATAAACTGCCACGCGAAGTAATTGCTGAAAGCTATGAGCTGGAATACGGCACCGATCAGCTGGAAATCCATGTTGATGCTATCAAACCGGGCGACAAAGTTCTGGTCGTAGACGATCTGCTGGCGACCGGCGGAACCATCGAAGCGACCGTGAAGCTGATCCGCCGTCTGGGTGGTGAAGTGACCGATGCGGCGTTCATCATCAATTTGTTCGATCTGGGTGGCGAACAGCGCCTGGAAAAACAAGGGCTGACCTGTTACAGCCTGGTCCCTTTCCCGGGCCACTAAGTCGGACTATCTTTTTTGCCATTTTGGCCCCGGTCAGTGCTCAAAATCCTCACGTACTACGTGTACGCTCCGGTTTCTGTGCGCTGCCCGAAACCAAACTGACTGCAACGATAACGCCCGAATATAACGTGTCAACCTCGCCGTCGCTGCGAGGTTGTGTTAGCATTACTCCCCTGTGAATCCACCCTCCAGCCTTTCAGAGCCTGCCAATGAGTTATCAGGTCTTAGCCCGAAAATGGCGCCCACAAACCTTTGCTGACGTCGTCGGCCAGGAACATGTGCTGACGGCACTGGCTAACGGCTTGTCGTTAGGGCGTATTCATCATGCTTATCTTTTTTCCGGCACCCGTGGTGTCGGTAAAACCTCTATCGCCCGTCTGCTGGCGAAGGGACTCAACTGTGAAACCGGCATTACCGCCACGCCTTGCGGGGTGTGTGACAACTGCCGTGAAATCGAGCAGGGACGTTTTGTCGATCTGATTGAAATTGACGCCGCGTCGCGCACCAAGGTTGAAGATACCCGTGATCTGCTGGATAACGTCCAGTACGCGCCCGCACGTGGACGCTTCAAGGTCTATCTGATCGACGAAGTGCACATGCTGTCGCGCCACAGTTTTAACGCCTTACTGAAAACGCTCGAAGAGCCGCCAGCGCACGTTAAGTTCCTGCTGGCGACTACCGATCCGCAGAAGCTGCCGGTCACTATCCTGTCGCGCTGTCTGCAATTTCATCTTAAAGCGCTGGACGTTGAGCAGATCCGCCATCAGCTTGAGCATATCCTCAATGAGGAACACATCGCCCACGAACCGCGTGCACTGCAGCTGCTGTCGCGCGCGGCGGACGGGAGCCTGCGCGATGCGCTAAGCCTGACCGATCAGGCGATTGCCAGCGGCGACGGCCAGGTCTCAACTCAGGCGGTGAGTACCATGCTCGGTACGCTTGACGACGATCAAGCGCTGTCTCTGGTTGAGGCGGTGGTTGCCGGGAATGGCGAACGCGCCATGACGTTGGTTAATGACGCTGCCGCGCGTGGTATTGAATGGGAAGCGCTGCTGGTTGAGATGCTGGCGTTGCTGCACCGGATTGCGATGGTTCAGCTCACGCCTTCCGCGCTCGGTAGCGATATGGCCGCCATTGAACAACGTATGCGCGAACTGGCGCGGACCGTGCCGCCGACCGATATTCAGCTGTATTACCAGACTCTGTTAATTGGACGTAAAGAGCTGCCGTATGCGCCGGACAGGCGTATGGGCGTAGAAATGACGCTGCTGCGGGCGCTGGCTTTTCACCCGCGCGTCCCGCTACCGGAACCCGAAGTTCCCCGCCAGTCGTTTGCACCCGCGGCTCCTACCGCGATCATGGCACCGACACAGGCCCCGGAGCAACAACCTGCGCCTGCGCATCAGGACGTGCCGTTGTCTGAGGCAACCAGCCAGGTGCTGGCTGCGCGTAGTCAGCTGCAGCGTGCTCAGGGAGCGACCAAAGCAAAAAAGAGTGAACCGGCAGCCGCATCCCGCGCGCGGCCGGTGAATAATGCTGCGCTGGAAAGACTGGCGTCGGTGACGGAACGCGTTCAGGCGCGCCCGGCGGCCTCTACGCTGGAGAAGGCACCAGCGAAAAAAGAAGCCTATCGCTGGAAGACGACCAATCCGGTTGCAGAAGTCAAAGAAGTTGTTGCCACGCCAAAGGCGCTGAAAAAAGCGCTGGAACATGAAAAAACACCGGAACTGGCGGCAAAACTGGCGGCGGAAGCCATTGAACGCGACCCGTGGGCCGCGCAGGTCAGTCAGCTGTCATTGCCCAAGCTGGTGGAGCAGGTGGCGCTCAATGCCTGGAAAGAAGAGAATGGCAACGAGGTTCGCCTGCACCTGCGTTCCACGCAGCGGCACCTCAATTCCAGCGGTGCGCAGCAACGACTTGCTGAAGCATTGAGCAGCTTAACGGGCTCAGTGGTTGAATTGACCATCGTTGAAGATGATAATCCTGCGGTGCGCACGCCGCTGGAGTGGCGTCAGGCCATTTATGAAGAAAAACTTGCGCAGGCGCGTGAGTCAATTATTGCGGATAATAACATTCAGACGCTGCGTCGTTTCTTCGATGCGGAGCTGGACGAAGAGAGTATTCGCCCCATTTGATCGTAAGCCATTTTCCATGGTTTTATGGTTGTCATCCCTTAACGTGATTGAGAGAGAAGCCTATGTTTGGTAAAGGCGGTCTGGGTAACCTGATGAAACAGGCCCAGCAGATGCAAGAAAAAATGCAGCAGATGCAGGAAGAAGTGGCCAAGCTGGAAGTGACCGGCGAATCGGGTGCGGGTCTGGTGAAAGTGACCATCAACGGCGCGCATAACTGCCGTCGTGTGGAAATCGACCCAAGCCTGTTGGAAGACGACAAAGACATGCTGGAAGATCTGGTTGCTGCGGCATTCAACGATGCGGCTCGTCGCATTGAAGAGACCCAGAAAGAGAAAATGGCCTCCGTTTCCTCTGGTATGCAGCTGCCGCCTGGCTTTAAGATGCCGTTCTGATGCAAACCAGCCCGCTGTTAACTCAGCTTATGGAAGCACTGCGATGCCTACCGGGCGTTGGCCCGAAGTCAGCGCAGCGCATGGCGTTCGCGCTACTTCAGCGCGATCGCAGCGGCGGGATGCGTCTGGCGCAGTCGTTAACGAAGGCGATGTCGGAAATCGGCCACTGTGCTGATTGCCGCACCTTCACAGAACAAGAAGTATGCAACATCTGTGCGAATCCGCGTCGCCGGGAAAACGGCCAAATTTGCGTGGTAGAGAGTCCTGCGGACATCTACGCCATTGAGCAAACGGGGCAGTTTTCCGGCCGTTATTTCGTGCTGATGGGACACCTGTCGCCGCTGGATGGCATCGGGCCTGATGATATCGGGCTTGATCGTCTGGAGCAGCGACTGGCGTCTGAGCACATCAATGAAGTGATCCTGGCGACCAACCCGACGGTCGAAGGCGAGGCTACCGCCAACTACATTGCCGAGCTGTGCATGCAATATGACGTTGAAGCCAGCCGTATCGCCCACGGCGTACCGGTTGGCGGTGAGCTGGAAATGGTCGATGGCACCACGCTGTCGCACTCTCTTGCCGGGCGTCATAAGATTAAATTCTGAACAAACGGAAGCCGCGACGGCGGTTTCCGCTTGAAATTATCATTCCCTGTCCCCATTTCACTCTCAACGTGTTTTTACCATTAAAAATGGCATTGTTGAGGTAGATCTACATGAAAGGACAAGAAACTCGTGGTTTTCAGTCAGAAGTAAAACAGCTTCTGCACCTGATGATCCATTCTCTGTATTCCAATAAAGAAATCTTCCTGCGTGAGCTTATCTCTAACGCCTCCGATGCGGCAGACAAGCTGCGTTTCCGTGCGCTGTCTAACCCGGACCTGTATGAAGGTGACGGTGAACTGCGCGTGCGTGTCTCCTTCGATAAAGATAAGCGTACGTTGACCATCGCCGACAACGGCGTGGGGATGAACCGCGATGATGTTATCGATCATCTGGGGACCATTGCTAAATCCGGTACCAAATCTTTCCTCGAATCTATGGGTTCCGATCAGGCGAAAGACAGCCAGTTGATCGGCCAGTTCGGGGTGGGTTTCTATTCTGCATTTATCGTGGCTGACAAAGTCACCGTGCGCACCCGTGCAGCGGGCGACAAGCCGGAGAACGGCGTGTTCTGGGAGTCTGCGGGCGAAGGTGAATACACCGTGGCCGACATTACCAAAGACGATCGCGGCACCGAAATCACCCTGCACCTGCGTGAAGGGGAAGATGAGTTCCTCGATGACTGGCGTGTACGCTCCATCATCAGCAAATATTCTGACCATATCGCCCTGCCGGTAGAGATTGAAAAACAGGAAGAGAAAGACGGTGAAACCGTGGTTTCCTGGGAGAAAATCAACAAGGCGCAGGCGCTGTGGACGCGTAACAAGTCGGAAATCAAAGACGACGAGTACAACGAATTCTACAAGCACATCGCCCATGACTTCACCGACCCGCTGACCTGGAGCCACAACCGTGTGGAAGGTAAGCAGGAGTACACCAGCCTGCTGTACATCCCGTCGCAGGCCCCGTGGGATATGTGGAACCGCGATCACAAGCACGGTCTGAAGCTGTACGTCCAGCGCGTGTTCATCATGGACGACGCCGAGCAGTTCATGCCGAACTACCTGCGTTTTGTGCGCGGTCTGATAGATTCCAACGATCTGCCGCTGAACGTGTCCCGTGAGATCCTGCAGGACAGCACCGTCACCCGTAACCTGCGCAGCGCGCTGACCAAACGCGTACTGCAGATGCTGGAAAAACTGGCGAAAGACGATGCAGAAAAATACCAGACCTTCTGGAAACAGTTTGGCCTGGTCCTGAAAGAAGGTCCGGCGGAAGACCACGCCAACCAGGAAACCATCGCCAAGCTGATGCGCTTTGCTTCTACGCACACCGACTCTTCTGCACAGACCGTGTCGCTGGAAGACTACGTGTCGCGGATGAAAGAAGGACAGGAGAAGATTTACTACATCACCGCTGACAGCTATGCGGCGGCGAAGAGCAGCCCGCACCTGGAACTGCTGCGTAAGAAAGGCATCGAAGTTCTGTTGCTGTCCGATCGCATCGACGAGTGGATGATGAACTACCTGACCGAGTTCGACGGCAAGCCGTTCCAGTCCGTTGCTAAAGCTGACGAGTCTATCGACAAACTGGCGGATGAAGTCGACGAATCGGCAAAAGAAGCTGAAAAAGCGCTGACCCCGTTCGTTGAGCGCGTGAAAAACCTGCTGGGCGATCGCGTGAAAGAAGTGCGCCTGACGCACCGTCTGACCGACACACCGGCTATCGTAACCACCGATGCGGACGAAATGAGCACGCAAATGGCGAAGCTGTTTGCCGCTGCGGGCCAGGCCGTGCCGGAAGTGAAATACATCTTTGAACTCAACCCGGACCACGTGCTGGTTAAACGCACGGCGGATACCCAGGATGATGGGCAGTTTAAAGAGTGGGTTGAACTGCTGCTGGATCAGGCGCTGTTCGCAGAACGCGGCACGCTGGAAGATCCTAACCAGTTTATCCGTCGCATGAACCAGCTGCTGGTGTCGTAATTTCACCACAGATTGAGCATTACCGTAAAAGGGCAACGCAGGTTGCCCTTTTTTATGCTTAACGCATCGACACCGTGGTTACGCTATTGGTTGCCAGCGTTTCCTGGGTGTACTGTGCCAGCTCGCCGCTTTGCAAATAGACTTTGTGCTTAATACACAGGCTGATTTGTCCTTCCGGTAAACGTAACAGCCACGCTTCATCTGCATTGAGTATTTTCCCCGACCAGATTTTTACATCGTGACTGATGGCGTAGCCGCAGGTTTGCTCAATATAGTGCAGCACCGACTGGCGACAGTTTTCCTCAGTGAACGCCGGGAACAACGCCCGCGGCATCCAGGTTTCTTCAATGATAGTCGGCTGCTGGTTGATGATGCGCATGCGACGATAGTGGATCAGCGGTGTATCTGATGGTAAGTCGAAAAGCGCGGCGATCTCGGGATCGCTCGAAAGTGCGTCGTAACTGAGTACCACGTTGTCCAGCGTCTGATCGCGGTGTATACGCTCTGATAAGGTAATGACATTGTTGTCCTGATAAAACTCCGGCGGGTTCACGAAGATCCCTGAACCCTGCCGGGTATGGACAAATGACTCTCTTTTCAGCCGTGCAACGGCTTTCTGAATAGTCGGTCGACTGACGCCATAGCGTTCTGCCAGCGCATGTTCACCTTCGACCGGTTCACCGGCAGCGTATTCCCCTTTGAGGATTTTCTCTCTTAACAACAGGTAGATATCAAGATACTTCATGGCGTCCGTTCTGGCGCGTCTGACGACGCGCCCTTGGTTAGGCTTGCGATTGAACGAGTAATTGCTGCTTTTTCGCCATTCTAAGTCGTTTGAGCACAATAGCAATTGCGGCTGTGGTGATAATGCCGCCGCTCATTGCGATCAACGCCATCAGTGGCTGATCGAAACCGCCGAGCAGCACGATAATTGGCCCACCATGTGCGACATTGCAATGTAATCCGAAAACAAAACCGAGGATGCATGCCACCGCAGAGCCAATCATGTTGGCTGGAATAACAGACAGCGGATCGCGGGCGGCAAAGGGAATCGCGCCCTCAGAAATTCCGACCAGTCCCATCGCCGCTGCCGCCTTACCGTTTTCGAACTCCTCGTCATCAAATAACGTAAAGCGTCTGCCAATAAAGGCCGCCAGCGCCATACCCAGTGGCGCAACCGGAATGGCCGCTGCCTGCGCGCCCATAAACTGAGTTTGCCCCTGGGCGATAAGACCCACGCTGAACATGAAGACCACTTTGCCAAACGGTCCCCCCATATCAAAGCCCTGCATTAGCCCCATCACCAGACCGATTAAAATAATATTACCCGTGGAAAGGTTGGTCAGCAGATGATTCAGGAAGGCCATCAGATCAGCAACTGGTGCACCAATAACAAAGATAAATAATGCGGCGATGAAGGCGGTGCCCGCAATCGGCGCGATCATGATAGGCACCAGCGGCAGCAGCATTTTGTGCCATGAAAGGTAGGTCAGCCAGCGGATGAAATAGCCCACCAGCAGTCCGGCAATAATTGCACCGATAAACCCGCAGCCGGCGCTGGCTCCGTAAAACGAACCGGTATTGGCAATCCAGCCGCCGATAAGCCCTGGAGCCAGGGCGGGCCGCTCGCCAATGGCGAATGCAATATACCCGGCGAGGACCGGAATCATCAGCGTGAAGCCAACGACGCCGACATTCAGTACTTGATTCCACAGGCTTCCTTCCGGGATAGCCAGTCCGGACGGTGTCGGCACGCCACCCAGTGCCAGCGCGAGGGCAATCATTAACCCGCCGGTGACCACAAACGGGATCATATAGGAGACCCCATTCATCAGAGACTTGTACAACTGGCTGCGTACCGTTGTGCTCGACGTCTGGGTCTTCGCTGTGGCTCTCGCCTGGTAAGGCTGTGCCGCCAGGGCTTGGTGAATCAATCCCTGTGCATCTTTGATGGCCGCTTTGACCCCGGTAATCACCACCTTTTTGCCATTAAAACGGTCCAAATCGACCTGCTTATCGCAGGCGACGACAATGGCGTCAGCCCGGGCGATATCAGCGTCGCTGGGTGCATTTTTGACGCCAATAGAGCCGTTGGTTTCAACAATGGCTTCATAACCCATTTCCGCAGCGGCTTTTTCCAGCATCTCAGCGGCCAGGTAAGTGTGCGCGATACCCACCGGGCAGCCGGTTACGCCGATAATCAGCCCACGAGAGGCCTCAGCACTAACCTTTTCGTGACACGCCTCTTGTTGGCAGAAATAGTCCACGACCGCCTGAACGTCCTGACAGGCCAGGATCTGCCTGACGCTGTCCTCTTCGACCAGACGTGAAGAGATCTGTGCCAACACATCGATATGCGCAGTGCTGGCCTGTTTTGCTGAGGCGATCATCAGGATCAGATGTGTCGGCTGGCCATCTTCCGCGCCATAATCAATGCCCTGACGGCTGATACCTATCGCCACCGCCGGTGATAAAACGCTGTCGCAACGTGCGTGCGGCAGCGCAACGCCGCCTTCAAATCCAGTATTCCCGGTCTCTTCTCGTGCCCATACCTCCTGGAGAAACGCGTCGGTGTCGCGAATTTTATTCGCGCGCAATAACAGGTCGGCGAGTTCAGCAAGTGCCGCGTCTTTTTGGTTTGATTTGAGATCCAGACAAATCAACGCCGGTTGAACAAGGTCGTTTATCTTCACAGTAGACTCTCTATGATTATTTGTATTTACAACTTTCGCAGAGGCTAAAAGTTTACCTGCGAAATGATATTGATATTGATCATCTCTTTAGATGCGTATTTGACTGTTATTTCGGTTATGTAGGCTGTTTCACACAATGTGATTGATGATGATTTGTTCGTTTATTGATTTTTGATTTAGGTCAAGGATTGTAATTTGTAATTACAAGTTAATAAGGGACGTTTCTTTTGGAGGCAGGGCCGTGAGCAAACAAGCGATTATCGCCGAACAAGTTGATGTGAATAAAAAGATCCCGTGCGAAAAAAGCCCGGAAGAACAACTCGCGATTATGGAGGCCTACACCGAGGCGTTTCAGTCAACCCCGGAGCGTTTTCAGCGCGAGGTCCGCTGTCTGCAGGCGCTTTACCCCACGCTGTTCCGCCGTCCCTGTGCTGACGATCTGATCCTGGGACGCGTCGATGCGCTGCCGATTGGTTTTGGCTGCGTCACCTCCGTTGGCGGTGTGGGTCATTACTGCAATTTTGCCCGGCTGGACGAACTGCGGAAAATGCTGGAGTTCCCCGACCAACAATACCGTATCGATGTGCTTGAGCGCTTCTGGCGCGAGCATGACACCCGTTCTGTCTATTTTCGCCAGGCGCTGACCGATGATACGCTCGGCAAATTCGTTGACGTTAACTTTCCGGCGATTGCGACGGCGCGTTTAAGCGGCATGTATCTGGATTATCCGCAGTTGATGACGCTTGGGATCGGTGGGTTGCTGCAACGCATCGAACAGCAGCAACTGCAGGCTGAACGCGCCGGGGATGAGGCCGCGGTGCAGTTACAGCAATCTTTCAAGGACGTACTGGGCATTTTGCAGCAGGTGATTGACCGTCACATTGAAATAGCTGCCGATGAGATGGTGGAATGCACGGATGTGGAGCGCTGTAAGCATCTGCTGCTGTTAATGCGCGAGTTGGGCGCTATTCGTCATGACAAACCTGCAACTTTCATCCAGGGGATTGAACTGAGCTGGCTCTACAGCCTGTGTGCTGGTGTGGTGAATTATGGCCGTATGGATGACTACCTGGGTGATTTATTGGTGGCCGATCTTGACGCCGGACGTCTAAGCGAACGCCAGGCCATTGCGTGTATCCGTTCCCACTACCGCCTGATTGAAGCGCGGAAAACCACGGTGAATGGTCGCGTGGTGGTTGGCGGGAAAGGGCGGCGTAACCCGAAAAATGCGGATGTCTATTGTCGACTGGCGATCCAGGCCGTTGAGGAAAATGGTGATACGGAACCGCAATTTACTTTACGTATTTATCAGGGAATGGACAACGCAATCTGGCAACAGGCATTGACGGTGATTGGCACCGGCCTGACCTATCCCATTCTGTATAACGATGACGTCAATATTCCGGCGGTGATGGACGCGATGCAGGTGGAGGAAACGGAGGCCGAGCAGTATGTTCCTTTTGGCTGCGGCGAGTTTGTGCTGGCCGGGCGAAGCGTAGGCACGCCGAATACCTGTATTAACCTGCTTAAAATTCTCAATATCTCGCTCAGCGGCGGCATCGATTTTTGGGATGGTAAACAAAAAAGCGGCGGTGTGGCGTTAACCCCGCCAGAACAGATATCGTGCTTTGATGACGTGCTGAATAACTACCAGTGGTTGCTGGATTACTACATTGATATCACGGCGCACGCTCAGGCGTTGTCGTATCGGGTGATGAATGAACAGGTCGGCTTCTTGTTTACCTCGATCCTGACGGCAGACTGCGTGGCGCGCGATAAGGCGCTGCTTGACGGCGGCGTGCGCTACCTCGGCGGTACTAACGAAACCTACGGCAATACCAATGCGGCAGATTCACTGGCGGCAATCAAACAGGTTATTTTTACCGAGCAGCGTTATGACTACACAACGTTGATTGCGGCACTGAAAGCGGATTTCGTGGGCTATGACGACCTCAAGCGGGCACTGATCGCGGCGACCAAGTTTGGTAATGATGACAATGCGGCGGATGACCTGGCGGTGATGATGCATCGCTATGTTTGTACCGGCGTACGCGATGCGGCGAAGCGGGTAGGGCTGGACAGCTATCTGGTGGTGATCATCAACAATCAGGTGAATACCGAATGGGGGCGTGCAACCAGCGCTTCAGCCGATGGGCGGCATAAAGGTATTTATATGAGCAACGCCAACAACCCGCAGAGTGGGGCGGATAAAAATGGTCCGACGGCGATGCTGAACTCACTGCTGAAACTGGAGGCAAAATATCACGCCGGTTCGGTACAAAACATCAAATTCAGCAAAGGGTTATTCAACACCCGTCGCCCGCTGGTGGAGGCGTTGATGCACTCTTATTTTGAGCGCGGCGGGCCGCAGTTGATGGTCAGCGTGGTGGGTAAGGGGGAGTTGGAGGCGGCGTACCAACACCCGGAAAACTACCCTAATTTGATTGTTCGCGTCGGCGGTTTTAGCGCGCGTTTTGTCAATCTGGACCGAGATGTACAGCAGGAAATCCTGAACCGTACGCTGAACGACTGAGGTGGATGATGAGCGAAGCGGGCACGGTTTTTGATATTCAGAAATTTTCACTGCACGATGGGCCGGGGATCCGCACCACCGTCTTTCTGAAAGGATGCCAGATGCGCTGCGTCTGGTGCCACAATCCGGAGTCGCTGAGAGCCGAAAAGCAGCTGGCGTTTCTGGAACATAAGTGCCTGCAATGTCAGCGTTGCGCAGAGGTCTGTCCGCACGGATGCCACCAGTTTTCCCAAGGGCGGCATGAGATAGATTATGCCGCCTGTCAGGCGTGCGGACGCTGCGTTGAGGCATGTCCGGCGCAGGCGCTTAAAATCTATGGGCAGACCCGGAAGGTGACTGAGATCCTTGAAGAGGTCATCAAGGATAAACCCTACTTTGACAAAACCGGGGGCGGCATAACCTTGTCCGGCGGGGAGGCGATGTTCCAGTTTCCCTTTGCGCTGGCGCTGGCAAAAGCGGCGAAAACCGCCGGTTTGCACGTCTGTCTTGAAACGAACGGCGCCTCTCGTCCCGAGCGGTATCGCGAAATCGCCCCGTGGGTGGATCTGTTTCTTCTCGATTACAAAGTGACCGACGCGCGTGCACATAAAGCCCATACCGGTATTGCGAAACACGTGGTGGAGAGCACGCTGGACACGCTTAATGAGATTGGCGCACAGGTGATCCTGCGCTGCCCGCTGATTCCGGGATATAACCTCAATGATGCGCATCTGGCGGCGATCCGCACGATAACCGAACGCTATGCGGCTATCCTGCACAGTGAAATATTGCCCTACCATAATCTCGGCATGGCGAAACATCGTGAGCTTGGACAGATCCCGGTATGCACGATTAGCGTACCGGATGAGGCAACGGTGGCACAGGCACTGGAAAAATTGAATCAGAACGGAGGAAAGACCGTGCGTCGGGGGTAAGCGCGGGGTGTTTGGGTAGAATATAGCGTACGCAATTAATGATATTTCACGATATCCTGCTGTTAAACGTTTCAGCGTCAAGCGCCTTTCTTGAGCCAATTGCGTGATGGTGGTATCGTTTAGCGCTTTTTTAAAATATCGACAACCTTTAAGGGGATTTTCGTAATGCGTATCATTCTGCTTGGCGCTCCGGGCGCGGGTAAAGGGACTCAGGCTCAGTTCATCATGGAGAAATATGGTATTCCGCAAATCTCCACCGGTGATATGCTGCGTGCTGCCGTGAAATCTGGCTCCGAGCTGGGCAAACAAGCGAAAGACATCATGGACGCCGGTAAACTGGTGACCGATGAGCTGGTGATCGCGCTGGTCAAAGAGCGTATTACACAGGAAGACTGCCGTAATGGTTTCCTGCTGGACGGCTTCCCACGTACTATTCCGCAGGCTGACGCCATGAAAGAAGCGGGTATCGTTGTGGATTACGTTCTGGAATTCGCGGTACCGGACGAACTGATCGTTGACCGTATTGTTGGTCGTCGCGTTCACGCGGCATCTGGCCGTGTTTATCACATCAAATTCAACCCACCTAAAGTTGAAGGCAAAGACGATGTGACCGGCGATGAACTGACCACCCGTAAAGATGACCAGGAAGAGACCGTGCGTAAGCGTCTGGTTGAATACCATCAGATGACTGCCCCGCTGATTGGTTACTACCAGAAAGAAGCGGAAGCGGGTCAAACCAAATACGCGAAAGTTGACGGTACGCAGGCTGTTGCCGCTGTTCGCGCTGACCTGGAAAAAATCCTCGGTTAAGTTTTAGCGTTGTGAACCCCTTATCAGGCCAGCCATTATCGCGTAGGCCTGATAAGCGCAGCGCCATCAGGCAATCGGTGCCGGATAGCGGCGTAAACGCCTTATCCGGCCTACCGATATCGTTAGCTCCATCAGGCATATTCTTACCTCTCGCAGCAATTAGTTCTTCTTCCTCGCTTTTCCGCTACAATTATCAACAATTTGAATCAATACGAGGCGGTAATGCGTCAGACGAAAACCGGTATCCTGCTGGCAAATCTCGGCACCCCCGATGCCCCCACACCCGAAGCAGTTAAACGTTATCTGCGCCAGTTTTTAAGCGACACACGCGTGGTCGATACTCCCCGTCTGCTGTGGTGGCCGCTGCTGCGCGGAGTGATCCTGCCGCTGCGCGCGCCGCGCGTCGCGAAGCTATACCAGTCAGTCTGGATGGATGAAGGCTCGCCGCTGATGGTCTACAGCCGCCGTCAGCAGCAGGCGCTGGCAAAATGCCTGCCGGATACGCCGGTTGCGCTGGGGATGAGCTACGGTTCCCCCTCGCTGGAAAGCGCGGTCGACGAACTGCTAGCGAGCGGCGTTGAACACATTGTGGTGTTAACGCTGTATCCGCAATACTCTTGTTCAACGGTGGCCGCGGTGTGGGATGAACTGGCGCGCATTTTAGCGCGCAAGCGTGCGATCCCCGGCGTCTCCTTTATTCGCGATTACGCAGACGACAGCGCGTATATTGATGCGCTGGCCAAAAGCGCCCGTGATGCGTTTGCCCGGCACGGCGAACCCGATTTACTGCTGCTTTCTTACCACGGTATTCCACAGCGCTACGCTGATGAAGGCGATGATTACCCGCAACGCTGTCGCGACACCACGCGGGAGCTGGTGTCGGCGTTAGGGCTGCCGCCGGAAAAGGTGATGATGACCTTCCAGTCACGCTTCGGTCGGGAACCATGGCTGACGCCATATACCGACGAAACGCTCAAAATGCTGGCGGAAAAAGGAACCCGGCATATTCAGGTCATGTGTCCGGGATTTGCTGCTGATTGCCTTGAAACTCTGGAGGAAATCGCCGAGCAAAACCGAGAAATTTTCCTCGAAGCGGGCGGGCAGAAATACGAATATATTCCGGCGCTGAATGACGCACCGGAACACATCGAAATGATGCTGAAACTGACCGCTGCCTATCGCTAAAGCTGCGCTCTGAAGAAACGCGCGCCATCCCGCAAGGCATCGTCGGCGGTTTTCATCATCCGCGAGTAATGCAGGAAGGCGTGCAGCGTGCCGAGGTACATTTTGTACTGACAGGGCTGCCGATGCGCCTGGAGCGTCTGGAACAGTAAGCGGCTGTCGTCAATCAGCGGGTCAAACTCTGCACTGGCGATAAAACACGGCGGCACATCGCGGGTGAGATCGTTGTTAAATAAACAATAGTACGGCGACTCGCGGTCATCGACGCTGCGCAGATAGGCGTCTTCGTACATCTGCAGATCGTCTCGCGTTAAGCCATCCCATTCTCCGCCCATCAGTCGTCGGCTGATCGAATCCCGTAAACCGTACAGCCCGTACCACAACAGCACGCCCGCGACCTTACCGCAGGCAATTTGCTTATCGCGTAGCCACAGTGCGCTGGCAAGCGCCAGCATGGCGCCTGCGGAATCACCGGCAAAACCGATATTCTCTACGTTCAGCGCATAGTCAGCGGCATGGTGATGAAAGTACTGGCAGGTCGCGACAATTTCTTCGATGGCCTGTGGAAAGCGCGCTTCCGGCGAAAGTGAATAGTCGATGCCAATTACCGTGCAGCGCGTGTAACTCGCCAGCAAGCGCATAATGCGATCGTGCGTATCCAGAATACCGAGAATAAAACCGCCGCCGTGCAAATAGTACAGCGTGGCCTGGCTATGGGGTTGGGGGGAGTAAATCCGCGTCGCCACCGGGCCGCACGCGGTAGAAATGACGCACTCCCGGGTACTCATCTGCGGAGCATCGGCATTCCAGAACTGACGCTCATGCACGTAGTGTTGGCGTTGGGCAACGAAATCATCCGCGGCGGGCCACGGCGGCAGGTCATCGCGATGAAAGTTCACCACGCTTTTCATTTCGTCTGAAATAAGGTCGAGGACGGGGATCTTGTTTTCCGGCTGCATAAAACGCTCCTTGTAAAAGGTGATGTATTGTAGAAATTAACGGCAGATAAACTGCGATCTCACCGCCCGATATTGAAAATTAGCACCGCGTCGCGCGCGCAGGAGGGAATGTGCTACCATGCATCGCTCAGTTAACCACCCGTAAAATCGACCATGAAATTTCCCGGCAAACGCAAATCCAAACACTATTTTCCCGTCAGCGCGCGCGATCCGTTGCTGCAACAAATTCAGCCTGAAAACGAGACCAGCGCCGCCTGGGTCGTCGGTATCGACCAGACTCTGGTGGATATAGAAGCCAAAGTCGATGACGACTTTGTGAAGCGTTATGGATTAAGCGCCGGGCATTCTCTGGTGATTGCTGATGATGTTGCTGAGGCGCTCTATCAGGAACTGGTGCGTGAAAATTTAATCACCCATCAGTTTGCGGGCGGAACCATCGGTAACACCATGCACAACTATTCGGTACTGGCGGATGACCGGTCTGTATTGCTGGGCGTCATGTGTAGCAACATTGAGATTGGTAGCTACGCGTATCGCTATTTATGCAATACCTCTAGCCGTACCGATCTGAACTACCTGCAGGGCGTTGACGGGCCGATTGGTCGCTGCTTCACGCTGATTGGCGAATCCGGCGAGCGTACCTTCGCCATCAGCCCCGGTCACATGAACAAACTGCGGGCGGACAGCATTCCCGAGTCGGTGATTGCCGGTGCCTCTGCGCTGGTGCTGACCTCATATCTGGTGCGCTGCGAACCGGGCGAGCCGATGCCGGAAGCGACCATGAAGGCCATTGAGTTCGCCAAAAAGCACAATGTCCCGGTGGTGCTGACCTTAGGAACCAAATTCGTTATTGCGGATAACCCGCAGTGGTGGCAGGAATTCTTGAAAGAGAATGTCTCCATTCTGGCGATGAACGAAGAAGAAGCCGAAGCGCTGACCGGCCTGAATGACCCGCTGCTGGCATCTGACAAAGCGCTGGATTGGGTGGATTTGGTGCTGTGTACCGCCGGTCCGGTGGGCCTGTATATGGCTGGGTTTACGGAAGATGAGGTCAAACGCAAAACGCAGCATCCGCTGCTGCCGGGCGCCATTGCCGAATTCAACCAGTACGAGTTCAGCCGCGCGATGCGCCATAAAGACTGTATCAACCCGTTGCGTATTTATTCGCACATTGCCCCGTACATGGGTGGCCCTGAGAAAATCATGAACACCAACGGCGCGGGTGACGGTGCGTTGGCGGCCTTGCTGCATGATATTACGGCAAACAGCTACCATCGCGGCAATGTGCCGAACTCCAGCAAGCACAAGTACACCTGGCTGACCTATTCCTCGTTAGCGCAGGTGTGTAAATATGCCAATCGCGTGAGTTATCAGGTGCTGAACCAGCATTCACCGCGCCTGACGCGCGGATTGCCGGAGAAGGAAGACAGCCTCGAAGAGGCTTACTGGGAGCGTTAAGCGGTATTGCGCGACATTGCCCGGTGGCGTTATTGCTTACCGGGCCTGCATAATGCGGTGTACCCGCAGGCCGGATAAGCGCTAGCACCATCCGGCACACAACATTAACTGGCGGTAGCAACGTTACCCGCTGGTGGCGTTTCAATAAGTTCCAGCATGGTGCGCGCGATTTCACGTTCACCCATCACCACCTGATTAGCACCACGCTCGGTAATGTATTCCACTTCATCGTCATAATGCGCGCGGGCGATAATCTCAATCGTCGGGCACTTCTCACGCGCGGAAGCCACAATCTCACCGGCTTCATAACCATTCGGGATGGTCAGCAGCAGCCAGCGCGCACAGTCCAGATGCGCCAGGTTCATGATCTCTTCGTTGGCTGCATTGCCCAGTACCGCGCGGATCCCACGTTCACGTAGCTCGTCCACGCGAGTCCGCGACGTTTCGATAACCACCAGCGGGATACCCGCAGCCATCAGTTTTTCACCTAACAAGCTACCGACGCGGCCAAAACCGACCAGCAGGGCATGATTACAGATATCGACCGGGATTTGCTTCTCTTCTTCGATAGCTTCTTCCAGCGTCTGCTCTTCCAGCGTTTCGGTTTTTGCGAGGTATTTTTCCAGCACGGCGAACAGCACTGGATTTAGCATGATGGACAGGATGGCCCCGGCCAGCACCAGGTTTTGTCCCGCCTGTGGTAACAGGTTAAGCGCCATGCCAAGGCCGGCGAGGATAAAAGCAAATTCGCCAATCTGCGCCAGGCTGGTGGCAATGGTGAGCGCTGTGCGCTGAGAGTGACCGAACAGGCGCACCAGGAAATAGGCGGCGAGGGATTTACCAAAGATGATAATTGCCAGCGTGCCCAGCACAGCCAGCGGTTGCTGGATCAGGACCAATGGGTCGAACAGCATGCCGACGGAAACAAAGAACAGCACCGCAAATGCATCACGCAGCGGCAGGGTGTCATGCGCCGCACGGTGGCTCAGTTCAGATTCGTTCAGCACCATACCGGCGAAGAACGCGCCCAGTGCGAAGGAAACATCGAATACTTCTACGGCACCAAACGCGATACCTAATGCGAGTGCCAGTACCGACAGGGTAAACAGTTCACGCGAGCCCGTGGCGGCGCTACGGGCCATGATCCACGGCACCAGGCGACGACCGACCAGCATCATAATGGCGATAAACGCGATTACTTTACCGATGGTGATGCCCATATCAACGGCCAGTGACGCAAAGCCAACGTTGTCTTTTTCCAGCATACCGGCGATGGCTGGCAGGAGAACCAGCGTTAGCACCATCATCAGGTCTTCAACAATCAGCCAGCCAATGGCGATCTGCCCGCGCTGGCTGTCAATCAACTGTCGTTCTTCAAGCGCGCGCAGTAGCACCACGGTACTGGCGGTAGACAGACATAATCCAAAGACGATACCGACCATCAGCGACCAGCCCAGCACAGCTGAAAGCGCCATACCCAGCAGCGTCGCCACGGCTATCTGGGCTATCGCACCGGGAATGGCGATGGACTTTACCGCCATTAAATCCTTCAACGAAAAGTGTAGCCCCACGCCGAACATCAGCAGGATCACGCCAAGTTCTGCCAGTTCCGGCGCAAGCTTGGTATCCGCAACAAAACCAGGTGTAAATGGACCGGCCAGAACGCCCGCTAACAGATATCCCACCAGAGGAGAAATACGCAGTTTATTGGCAAGCATGCCAAATATAAAAGCGAGCACAAGGCCGCCAACAATGGTGGTGATAAGCGGGGTGGCGTGATGCATTCCGTCTCCTTTGATTGCTGTGGTGATCCTGAAAACCCTAATTACGAGTAATAGTTTATGACAATTTTAATGTTTATGTTTATGAATAATTATTGAAATTTGATGAAAACAGGAATTTAGTCGTAAAAAAGCACGGATCGGATAACTGCGGGGGGAAGCGTAGAGCAAACGCTGATGATCACTGTAAGTGATGGCGGCCAAAGTTTACTTTTGGCCGCCATAAAATCAGGCTTTATGTCGGTTATCAGGTAAGAATATGGTCAGTATCCCCAGAAGAGGCAGGAAAGCACATATTTTATAGACCAAATCAATACTGGTATGGTCGGCAACCAGCCCTAACACCGCGGCCCCTAAGCCGCCCATGCCAAAGGCAAAACCGAAAAACAGCCCAGAAACCATGCCGATACGCCCCGGAAGCAGCTCCTGAGCGTATACCAGAATGGCAGAAAAGGCCGATGCCAGGATAAAACCAATGATCACGGTTAAAATCCCGGTCCATTCCAGCGTTGCATAGGGTAAAACGAGGGTAAACGGCGCTACGCCGAGGATAGAGCCCCAAATGACATATTTTCTACCGATTTTATCACCTAGCGGTCCGCCAATAACCGTCCCTGCCGCAACGGCAAACAGGAACGCAAACAGGTGGAACTGCGCATTTTGTACCGATAATCCGAATTTTTGCATCAGATAAAAGGTGTAATAGCTGCTGATGCTCGCCATATAGAAGTATTTGGAGAAAATCAGCACCAGCAGGATGCTAATCGCCAGCACCACCTTGTTGCGCGGTAGCGGGTTAACGATGGCGACTTTCGGCTTACCTTTACTCATCCGATGTTGGGCCGAATACCAACGGCTGATTTGCGCCAGTACCACAATCGCTAACAACGCGGCCAGCACGAACCACGCTACATTACCCTTACCGTATGGCGCGATGATGACAGCCGCCAGCAATGGCCCCAGAGAACTGCCGAAGTTACCGCCCACCTGGAAAATAGACTGGGCCAGACCATGGCGACCGCCGGAAGCCATCCGTGCCACGCGAGACGATTCCGGGTGAAACACCGATGAACCTGTGCCGACCAGCGCAGCGGCGAGCAGCACCATATGGAAATTACCGGCCATTGCCAGCAATACCAGTCCACTCAGCGTGAAGCACATGCCAATAGGCAGTGACCATGGCATCGGATATTTGTCTGTCCAGTAACCTACCACCGGTTGAAGTAACGAGGAGGTGAGCTGGAAAGTCAGGGTAATCATCCCGATCTGCATAAAGCTCAGCGAGAACTCTGACTGCAACAGCGGATAAATCGCCAGGATCAGCGACTGGATCATATCGTTGAGCAGGTGAGAAAGGCTGATCGCCCCTAAAATGCCAAACGAGGTGCGTGCTTTTTGCGACGGCGCAGCAGAGCCGGGGAGCGGTTGAGCGGTTTGATTGGTAGCCATAGGTCCACTTCAGTAATGATGAGACAGGAACAGGTGTAATTATTATCCGACTAACATACCTGCGGAAGGTGTTTGAAGGAAGTCTCATTTCTGAAAACATTTTCGGCTATTATTTCATATCATTGTAATTTCAGCGGTTGATATTGGGCCAGGGAGAGAAGCATGAAATTTTTGAAACGGGGCGTGGCGCTGGCATTATTTGCCGCCTTTGCGCTGGCAGGTCAGCCTGCTCAGGCTTACGAAAAAGATAAAACCTATAAAATAACCATTCTGCATACCAACGATCATCACGGCCACTTCTGGCGCAGCGAATACGGCGAATACGGGCTGGCGGCGCAAAAAACGCTGGTGGACGGTATTCGTCATGAGGTGGCAGCCGAGGGCGGAAGCGTCCTGTTGCTTTCCGGCGGCGACATTAATACCGGTGTACCGGAGTCCGATCTTCAGGATGCTGAACCGGATTTTCGCGGCATGAACCTGATTGGCTATGACGCGATGGCGGTGGGAAACCACGAATTTGATAATCCACTGACCGTGTTGCGACAGCAGGAAAAATGGGCCAAATTCCCGCTCCTCTCCGCCAACATCTACCAGAAAAGCACCGGTGAGCGTTTATTCAAACCCTGGGCCATCTTTAAGCGCCAGGATTTAAAAATTGCCGTTATCGGTTTAACCACCGACGACACGGCGAAAATTGGCAACCCGGAGTTCTTCACCGACATCGAGTTCCGTAAACCTGCGGATGAAGCCAAACTGGTGATTCAGGAACTCAATATGGGTGAAAAGCCCGATGTCATTATTGCCACCACGCACATGGGGCATTACGACAACGGCAACCACGGCTCCAACGCTCCAGGCGATGTGGAAATGGCGCGTAGCCTGCCCGAAGGCGCGCTGGCGATGATTGTGGGTGGTCACTCACAGGATCCGGTGTGCATGGCATCGGAAAACAAAAAGCAGGTGGATTACGTACCAGGTACCCCGTGTGCGCCAGATAAACAAAATGGTATCTGGATCGTCCAAGCGCACGAGTGGGGAAAATACGTAGGCCGCGCGGACTTTGAATTCCGCAACGGCGAAATGAAAATGGTCAACTACCAGCTCATTCCGGTAAACCTGAAGAAGAAAGTGACCTGGGATAACGGCAAAAGTGAGCGCGTACTTTTCACCCCGGAAATCGCTGAAAACCCGCAAATGCTTTCCCTGCTAACGCCGTTCCAGAATAAAGGCAAAGCGCAGCTGGAGGTCAAAATTGGTAGCGTTAATGGGCGTCTGGAAGGAGACCGCAGCAAAGTCCGTTTTGTTCAGACCAATATGGGGCGTCTGCTACTAGCGGCGCAAATGGCGCGCACCGGTGCTGATTTTGGCGTGATGAGCGGTGGTGGCGTCCGTGACTCCATTGAAGGCGGCGATATTACCTATAAAAGCGTGCTCAAGGTTCAGCCGTTTGGCAACATAGTGGTCTATGCCGATATGAGTGGTAAAGAGGTGGTTGACTATCTGACCGCCGTCGCGCAAATGAAGCCGGACTCGGGTGCCTATCCGCAATTTGCCAACGTTAGCTTTGTGGCGAAAGACGGCAAGCTTAACGATTTGAAAATCAACGGCGAGCCCGTCGACCCGGCCAAAACCTATCGCATGGCGACGCTGAGTTTCAACGCCACCGGCGGTGATGGCTATCCGCGAATTGATAACAAACCGGGTTATGTGAATACCGGGTTTATCGATGCGGAAGTATTGAAAGAGTATGTGCAGAAGAATTCACCGTTGGATGTCAGTACGTTTGAGCCGAAGGGTGAAGTTAGCTGGCAATAACAGGGCTATTTTGTTCGCCATTTTGAACGCGGGCAGTGCTCGGACAAAACTCACAGAGTTTTGAACGCCCATCAGGGCGGCCCGGAGGGGGAGCGTAGCGAATAATCCTCACGTACTACATGTACGCTCCGGTTCCTGCGCGCTGGCCGAGTCCAAACTGCCTTCACCAATAGCGCCCTGTAGAGTATTCAGTTGTAGGCCTGATTAGCGTAGCGCCATCAGGCAATCATTCCAAAACAGGTTAATCGCGGCGTGCGATATCGGCGAATTTCGCATCCAGAATTTTGGCCAAATCGTCCGCCGCCAGTTCAATATCCAGCCCGCGTTTGCCGCCGGAAACATAAATGGTGTCAAACGTCCGGGCGGGGGCGTCGATAAGCGTCGGCAATCTTTTTTTCTGCCCTAATGGGCTGATGCCGCCCACCAGATAGCCGGTGGTACGCTGCGCCACCATCGGGTCGGCCATGTCGACCTTTTTCGCGCCCAGCGCCCTGGCGACCTTTTTCAGATCCAACTGTCCGGCTACCGGCGTGACGGCGACGGCCAGATGTTTCATATCGCCATTCACGGCAACCAGCAGCGTTTTATAGACCTGATCTGCATTCAGACCCAGTTTACGCACCACTTCATCACCAAAATCAGTCTCTGACGGATCGTGGTCATAGGTGTGGATCTGGAACGAAATGTTGTTTTTTTCGAGTAATTTAACGGCGGGTGTCATAGCAATTTTTCCTGGCTCAGACAAAATACGACTAAAGCATACGCCTGATGGCGGTCGAAAAAATAGTACCATCTTGCGCAATAGTATTGGCAGGATGCTGACTTTGAGCGACAATCGACCTACACCGATGCTTTAAGCGTCGGCATAATAATAATGATGAAATTCCTCTTTGACGGGCCAATAGAAATATTGGCCATTTTTTTATCGCAACATCTCCGGCAAATTCCCTTCTCCATAAAGATGCAGTGCGCCTACTGCCACCACATAATGGCCTGCGGGCAACGCGTTAAGCTTGTCCCGCCATGCCTCATTTCGCTGGTGCATCAGGACGTCATATAACGACTGACTGAACGTATTGGGTAACGTGAGATCGTTATTTTGCGGCGGTGTTTTTAACCACCAACCCATCATCTGTTGCAGCAGACGGGCATTGGTATGCCAGTGTGTCAGGGTATCGTCCAGCAACGCCAGACCGTTATCCGGTAGCTGACATAAAAGATCGATTTGGCTGGCAGCACCTTCCAGCTCGATAACCGGCTTTTGCGCCTGCTTCGCCTGTTTCAGCAGTTGGTAATCAATTCCGTATTCCGCACGTAACCCCAACTGCTGCGCCTGGGTAGCCTGCAATATCATGGCGATTTGCCACAAAGGTTGGGTGGAAAACAGGGAAGGGGAAATGCCCAACTCAGCGCTGACTTTTTGCACGTGGCGGAGCTGTTCGTCGCTGATACGGTCTTCCAGAGCGGCAAACGTGGGCAGGTTAGCAAACGGCGCATCGTCACCGGAGACATCGGCTTCGACGATCAGCGCGTCGGCGCGGTAGAGCTTTTTCAGGAGTTTGGCGGGCAGAGGGGCCATTTCACGGCTGCCCATATGAATACTGCCAATCAGATGAAAATGGCGATCGCCGGGCAACGAGATGTCGATAGCAGGCCAGGTATAATGGTGACCGCGTAGTGCAGACCATAATGCTTTTACCCGGTATAACAGATCCATACGACCTCCCGTTGAAAAATCCCATGCTAGCGCGTGGTCCGGGAAGGTGCAATGCGTGAATCGCCGGATGGCGACGCGAAAGCGTCTTATCCGGCCTACGATATCACCTGCATTTTGTAGGCCGGATAAGCGTTAGTGTCATCCGGCACACGGTTACTCTTTGGGTTTAAAGCGCAGCAGTCGGTTCGCGTTGCTTACCACGGTGATGGAAGAGAGCGCCATCGCCGCCCCGGCCACCACTGGGTTAAGCAGGGTACCGGTAAACGGCCACAGGATCCCGGCGGCAACGGGAATACCAATGCTGTTATAGATAAATGCGCCGAGCAGATTTTGCTTCATGTTCCGCAGGGTGGCCCGCGAGATAGACAGCGCATCCGCTACGCCCATCAGGCTATGGCGCATCAGCGTAATCGCCGCGGTTTCAATGGCGACATCGCTGCCACCGCCCATGGCAATCCCTACATCAGCCTGGGCAAGTGCTGGCGCATCGTTGATCCCATCACCGACCATCGCCACCTGATGTCCCTGGCTTTGCAGGCGTTTAATCGCCTCTGCTTTTCCGTCCGGCAGAACGCCCGCGATCACCTCGTCGATGCCTGCTTCTTTGGCAATAGCGTTAGCGGTGGTTGGGTTGTCCCCGGTGAGCATCACCAGACGATACCCGGCGCGGTGCAAACGCTGCAGTGCCGCCACGCTGTCGCTGCGCAGCGGGTCACGTACCGCGAGCAGTGCGGCCGCTTTGCCGTCAATCGCCAGCAGCACCGGAGTCGACCCCTGAGTGGCTTGCGCGGTGATTTCAGCTTCCATCTCTGTGGTGATCACCTGCTGTTCATGGAGCAGCGTCTGGTTGCCCAGCAGCAGCATATGACCTTCCGCTTCACCGCTAACGCCTAAGCCGCGCAGCGTACGGAACCCATTGACCTGCGGCAGGGCCGCATCGCCGGCTTTATCCAGAATCGCGCGGGCCAGCGGGTGGCTGGAACCCTGTTCAAGGGCTGCGGCCAGACGGATGGCCTGCGCTTCATCGATATCACCGAAAGTTTTGATGGCGACAACCTGCGGTTTCCCTTCGGTCAGCGTCCTGGTTTTATCAAACACCACGGTATCAAGCGTACTGGCACGCTGCAGCGCATCGGCGTCGCGGACCAGAACACCAAACTCTGCGGCACGACCGACCCCGGAAATAATCGACATCGGTGTTGCCAGACCCAGCGCACACGGGCAGGCGATAATCAGTACGGTGGTGGCAATCACCAGCGTATAGACAATCTGCGGTGCCGGGCCAAAGAAATACCAGATTGCGGCGCTGACCAGCGCAATCACTACCACCACCGGAACGAACACCGAGGAGATGCGGTCAGCCAGCTTGCCAATCTCTGGCTTGCTGCTTTGCGCCTGACGGACCATGCGAATAATGCGCGACAGGGTGGTATGGCTGCCGACAGCGCTGGCGCGGAACAGCACGCTGCCATCCTGAACCACCGTACCGGCGTGGACGCTGTCGCCTTCGCCTTTTTGTTGTGGGATTGGCTCGCCGGTG
>NZ_SZWV01000013.1:15146-26409 GCF_005280945.1 Citrobacter sp. wls718 | reverse complement strand
GGCTTCATCCAGCCAGGCTTCGCCTTGGGTGATTTCACCGTCCACCGGGACGCGGTCACCGGTGGTCAGGCGCAGTAACATGCCAGCCTGAACATCGGCCAGTGGGACGTTTTTTTCGCCTTCTTCTGTTACCACGCGCGCGGTCGGTGGCGTGAGGTCGAGCAGTTTTTCCAGTGCTTTGGAGGAGCGTTGACGGGCGCGCGCCTCCAGCATATGTCCGAGGTTAATCAGACCGATAATCATCGCACTGGCTTCATAATAGAGGTGGCGTGCTTCCATCGGGAACCACTGCGGCCAGAGGTTAACGCTCATTGAATAGAGCCAGGCCACCCCGGTTCCGAGCGCCACCAGGGTATCCATGGTGGCGGTGCCGTTCATCAGGCTTTTCCATGCGCTGCGGTAAAAGTGACCGCCTGCGAAGACCATCACGGCGAGCGTCGCCAGACCGATGACCAGCCACAGGCTACGGTTATCGGCGGTGACCATCATGTTATCGCCCATCATGCCCCACACCATCACCGGTACGCCCAGCAGCAGCGCAACGGCTGCCTGCCAGCGAAAGCGTTTCATGGTGGCAACGGCCGTTTCCTGCTGGCGTTCACGACGTTTAACATCGTCTTCGATGGCTTCAGCGCCGTAGCCAGCTTTCTCTACGGCCTGGACTAATTCTTCGGCGGAAGCGCTGCCCATTACCAGCGCAGTACGCTCCGCCAGATTTACCCGTGCCTGCGTGACGCCCGGTACGTTTTGCAACGCATTTTGTACCCGGGAAACACAGCTGGCGCAGCTCATGCCGCTCAACAACAACTGCTGGCTGTCATCTTCAGCCGTCGCTACCGGAAGCTCAGAAGAGACCGCTGTCAGCGCTTCCGACGGGATTGATGACTCCGCCAGCGGTTTAGCCTTTGGGTGGCTTAACTCTGCGCCATAGCCAACTTGTTTGATGGTTTCAATTAACGCTTCGGCGCTGGCGCTACCGGTAACGTGTGCTTCGGTAACAGTGACATCCGCTTGCTCAACGTCCGGACGTTGTTCGAGACTTTCTTTGACGCGTTTAACGCAGTGACCACAGGACAATCCGTCCAGGGTCAGGTCGATGGTTTGAGACATAACAAT
The DNA here is from genome assembly GCF_005280945.1 of Citrobacter sp. wls718. Taxonomy (NCBI): domain Bacteria; kingdom Pseudomonadati; phylum Pseudomonadota; class Gammaproteobacteria; order Enterobacterales; family Enterobacteriaceae; genus Citrobacter; species Citrobacter sp. wls718. Next base: position 25,293 of record NZ_SZWV01000013.1, on the reverse strand, counting down.
AATCCTCTATGATTGGTCGGTGGTTTATTGACCTTGGCAATCGTTTTGACTAACTGTTATAAAGGTTAAACCTTCCATCAAGGGGAAGGTCAAGGGGGAAGATGTGAATATATCCGATGTTGCTAAAAAAACCGGTTTAACCAGTAAAGCTATCCGCTTTTATGAAGAGAAAGGGCTGGTGACGCCGCCGATGCGCAGCGAAAACGGATACCGCACCTATACGCAGCAACATCTGAACGAACTGACGTTGCTGCGTCAGGCGCGGCAGGTTGGCTTTAACCTTGAAGAGTGCGGTGAGCTGGTAAACCTGTTTAACGATCCGGCACGCCACAGCGCAGATGTGAAAAAGCGCACCCTGGAAAAAGTGGCGGACATTGAGCGGCACATTAACGAACTCCAGGCGATGCGCACGCATTTGCTGGCGCTGGCGGACAGCTGTCCCGGCGATGACAGCGCCGAATGCCCGATCATTGATAATCTCTCCGGCTGCTGCCGCCACAAAGCGAAGGCCTAAAGGCGTGGTGGTTGCAGCATAAAGACCACCGTGCCACGAAACCATGGTGATGTCTCCAACTGCGCTTCCGCCTGCACATCCCGACTACCGTGTTGTACCAGCCCGAGCTTAAACGGAATGCGTAACCGGGTGAGTGCGGGCAGATACGCCTGATAATTGGCTACCGTGTGACGTCCCTGATAGCTCTGCACCACCAGTTCATCAACCGGTAGCGCATTCAGCGTGGCGACATCGCCGGTCTTGGCCCAGTCCAGCAGTCCGGTTACCCCAAGAGCGAACTCCGGCGGCAATTGTTGGCGCAGCTGTTGCAGAAATCGGGCGTAATCGGCGAGCTGATGGGTTGCCGCGTCAAAATCAACCTGTAGACCGACCACGTGGTTGCCTGCGGCCTGCCAGCGCTGCAACAGCCGCACGATACGTGCCGGGATCGCATCCGGTACGTCGAGGGTAGTAAAACGCACGGTCAGCCAAATTGACGGAAAGGTCAGGCGGCTGACCGGCAGACCCAGACGCTGAAAGACCACCTGGCCCGAGCGGGTCAGCACTTCCCCCTGGTGCAGATACACCGTTTGCGCGTCCCGCAGCTCGTCGCTGGCTTTTACCCCGGACCATAACCAAAAAGCCTGATGTTCACGGGCAGCTACCGTTTCTGCGGCCTGAGCCTGTCCGCTCAGCAGCGCAATTACCAGTAGTATTTGAGTTTTTGCGTCCACGGGCTTCCTGGATACTGCGTCTTCAACTGTGTGTACCAGTCTTTACGCTGCGACTTGTCCACCTTTTCACCGCCGCATTCGTTATAACCCGATGGCGCATAGCACATGATGGCCCGGTACAGCGCAAAACTCTTGTCTTCGACTTCTGCGTTGGGGGAAGCGATCACCTGCTGATAATAACGCTGGCGGTCAAACTGTCCGAACGGCTCTTTGCGTGAGATGGCCGTGACCAGCACGTCGTTACCGGCACTGTCTGCCTGCAGATCCACATGGGTTTGCGAAGTACGGAAGAATTCCCCCAGGCAGTTCAGCGCGTGGGCATCATCCGCTTTTTTGCTTAGCACAGTGACCGTTTTATCGAGGCTACGGCAGGCGTAACCGGCCTGGGCGGCGTCGCCGTTCCAGTCAAAGGTACTCAGATTCACATCAGCAAACGACTCGCCAATCACCGGTGGCGTAATCGCGCCAGCCAGCTTTTTGTCATTCAACCAGTCGCTAAAACGATTCTCGGTGAGATCGCGTACCAACAATGTATGCAGGGCGATGGTGCGTTCTTCGTTGTTGGGGCCGCGAGTGGCCTGCTGGCGCAGCAGCTCTGGTGTTGCCTGTGCTTTTAACACCTGCGAACGAAAACGCAGGTTCGTCACCGCGCTGTCCGGGGCGAAAATAGACGCAATGTCGCCGCTGTAAACCAGCGTTGCCGCCAGCTTGGCCTGTACATACTGCTGCTGTTCGGGGTCCTGACTGATTTTCAGTAGCTGCTGCCAGAACGCGCGGGCGGCGGGCCACTGCTGTTGCTCCATCAGCGCTTCTCCGTACATCACCTGCTCACTGAAGGCGAGAATGTCGTGTGCGGGGAGTTTTTGCGCCGGGGTCACCGCCTGCACAATGGCCGCGTAATTGCCCGTTGCCATCCACAGATTCAGCTGTAGATCCTGCCACAGGGCGAGTTTGCCCCCCTTTTCAAACACCGGTTTGCTGGCATCAAGCTGGGCCTGCGTCAGCGTCGGTTTGTTGTCGTTGTTCAGACGCAGCGCGCGCAGCAACTCGATATAGCTGACCAGCGGCGCGTCGGGGAAGGCCTCCACCACGGGGCCTTCAAAGAATTGCATACCGAAAACATTATCGTATTCGATGACCGTATCGCGCAGCTGCTGTGCGTCGGTTGTCTGCTGGAAGGCTTGTTCATACAGCCCAGCCAGCGGCGGCCATGCCTGCAAATACCAGTTAATCCGGCGCAGCATGCCGCGTGCGGAGTCGGCGTACAGCCCCTGCGGGAAGCGTTGCAGATAAGCCTGGGCCTGAGTTTGCGCCTGGCTGGCATCCTGGCGGTTGATTTTTGCACTATCAAAATCGCCGTATTCACCGACGCTGTTCTGACTGCTCTTGTTCAACGCGGTGCGCATCAGCATATATTGCGCGGTTTCTGCCAGCCACGGACTACTGCTGGTGGCTAGCTGCGTGAAATCCTGTTCGGCAGTGACGTAGTCGCCTTCGTAGAAACGGGCGGCAGCGATCAGATAGGTTTTGTATTGTTGCGCAGAGGCGTCGGCAGGGATGGTGGCAAGCGAGGATGTAATTTGCTCAGCGCTCGCGCCGGACAGTAGTCCCAGGCGTGCCCGGGCTAACGCCTGGCGTTGTTCAGCTGTTAACGTAGTATCCGCCAGCAGTGCGGCAAAGAACTGGCTGACGCTGGCTGTCGTATTCGACACATGGCGGTTCTCATGCTCTGCGTCGTCGGCGTTTGTCTCTTCGACGGTAATCTGCAGTTCGGCCATCTGGCGGGCAAGCGCATCATCTTTGCTTTGCACTGGGGCGTCGGCTGGCGGCGGAGATATTTCATCCCACTGTGGATGATATGCAAAATAGTAATCGCGGGAGCGGGTAACATCCGCAGGCAGTGACTGCACCGGCAGGGTGAATGATTTCTCCTGGCTCAACAGACGCAGCAGGTTATCACGGGTGTCGTTTTCCGGGCTGAGGACCGGGATGCCTTTCAGCAGACAGCTCGCATCGCTCCACTTACAGTCTTCCATATCAAAAGAGGCGAATGCCTGTGGGGCACCCGCCAGCAAGGTACACACGGCAAAGGCGAGGGGTGTCTTCCTGACCATAATCTTTATTCCTGTCATTATGTGGGTTATAAGGCTCTGATAATCAGGGTAATGCCTTCAACGGCAATCACCTCAACCTGTGTTCCTGCACTCAAATCGTCACGCGCGCTGACCGGCCAGGAGCTGTCGCCCACGCGCATATGTCCGCGCCCGTTTACCAGCGCCGTTTCCAGCACAAACCGGCGGCCGACCAGTTGCTGTCCGCGCTGGTTGAGATGGCTGTCTGCCGGTTTTTGTTCCTGCACACGCTTTGCCAACCACTTCCACCACAGCCAGGCTGCCAGCAGCGTTAAGACGGCGAACATCGCGCCCTGCCAGGCCCACTCGAGCGGCAATAGCCAGACGACCAGACCGGTGATGACTGCCGCCACACCGCTCCACAGCAGATAGCCGTTGCCGCCCAACATCTCAGCGGCCAGTAACAGACCGCCGAGGCTGAGCCAGAAGAGGTGTGGATGAACCAGAATCATCGCAATCATGATTTGTTCCGCTCGCTGGCGCTGTCCTTAATCAGTTCGCTAATACCGGCAATGGAGCCCATCAGGCTGCTGGCATCCAGCGGCATCATCACCACTTTGCTGTTATTGGACGAACCGATTTGTTGCAGTGCTTCGGTGTATTTCTGTGCCACGAAGTAGTTCACGGCTTGAATATCCCCGGCGGCAATGGCCTCAGACACCATCTGCGTTGCACGGGCTTCAGCTTCGGCGGAACGTTCGCGCGCTTCGGCCTGCAAGAACGCGGACTGGCGTTCACCTTCCGCTTTCAGGATTTTCGACTGCTTCTCACCTTCGGCCTTGACGATTTCGGCCTGGCGGATCCCTTCGGCCTCAAGAATATAGGCGCGCTTGGTTCGTTCGGCTTTCATCTGGGCGTTCATGGCGTCGATAAGCTCGGCCGGTGGGCGCACATCGCGGATTTCAATACGGGTAATTTTGATGCCCCACGGGTTGGTGGCTTCATCAACGATATGCAGCAAACGCGTATTGATGTTGTCGCGCTGGGAAAGCATCTCGTCCAGCTCCATCGAGCCGAGAACGGTACGGATGTTGGTCATCGTCAGGTTGATGATCGCCAGTTCCAGATTGCTGACTTCATACGCCGCTTTTGGCGCATCGATCACTTGAATAAAGCACACCGCATCGATGGATACGTTGGCGTTATCTTTGGAGATAACTTCCTGCGACGGAATATCGAGAACCTGCTCCATCATATTGATCTTACGACCAATCCGGTCCATGAACGGTACCACGAGGCTTAAGCCTGGCTGCAGGGTTTTGGTGTAACGACCAAAGCGTTCCACCGTCCACTGGTATCCCTGAGGGACGATTTTGACGCCTGCGCCAACAATCACCAGCGCGACAAAAATGAGAATGGGGATGAAAATGAGCATCGATAAAACCTCCTGTTACGCTGTCCTTTACTGCCTGATAAGTCAAATTATACCCGATTTATCAAGGTGGCTCCCCAATAATAAATTACAGGTATAGACTGTCTGCACGAAAGCGGTGAAAAGGGAATGATAATGGAAGAAAGCAGTATTTTGCTCCAGCTCAACGATGTCGGCTGGCAGGCGGGTAACACGAAGATTCTCAATAATATCTGTTTTAATCTCCACGCCGGGGAATTTAAGCTCATAACAGGCCCATCCGGCTGCGGTAAAAGCACATTGCTGAAGATTGTGGCCTCGTTAATTAGCCCAAGCAACGGTGAGATCCTCTTTGAGGGAAAGGAGATATCCACGCTCAAACCCGAAGCGTATCGACAGCAGGTCTCGTATTGTGCGCAAACCCCCGCATTGTTTGGCGACACCGTTTACGACAATCTCATTTTTCCGTGGCAAATTCGGCATAAACACCCACAAGAAGAGGCGTTTCTCGCCGATCTGGCGCGCTTTGATCTGCCCGAGACGATCCTCAAAAAAGGCATCAATGAACTGTCCGGCGGTGAAAAGCAACGCGTCTCGCTCATTCGTAATTTGCAGTTTTTGCCCAAAATTCTGCTACTCGATGAAATCACCAGCGCGCTGGATGAAACCAATAAGCGGAATGTAAATGAGCTTATTCATCGCTACGTTCGCGAGAAAAATATGGCGGTGTTGTGGGTGACGCACGATAAAGATGAAATTAATCATGCGGATAATGTCATAACCCTTCAACCGCATGCCGGAGAAATGCAGGAAACACGCAATGAACGAGCATAATATTACCAATGAGTCGCTGGCATTAGCGATGATGCTGGTGGTGGTGGCTATTCTGATTAGCCATAAAGAAAAACTGGCGCTGGAAAAAGATATTCTCTGGAGCGTATGTCGGGCGGTTATCCAGCTTATTATCGTCGGCTACGTGCTGAAATATATCTTTGGCGTGAATCACAGTATTCTGACCTTATTGATGGTGCTGTTTATCTGTCTTAACGCCGCCTATAACGCGCAAAAACGCAGTAAATATATCGGCAACGCCTTTATCTCGTCGTTTATTGCAATAACGGCAGGGGCCGGACTGACGCTGGCGGTACTGGTGCTGTCAGGCTCCATTGCGTTCACGCCGATGCAAGTGATCCCGATTTCCGGCATGATTGCGGGCAACGCGATGGTGGCGGTCGGGCTGTGTTATAACAATCTGGGCCAGCGATTTAACAGCGAACAGCAGCAAATTCAGGAAAAGTTGAGCCTCGGTGCCACGCCGAAGATTGCCTCCGCGCCGTTAATTCGCGACAGTATTCGTGCGTCGTTGATCCCAACCATTGATTCCGCGAAAACCGTCGGTCTGGTGAGCTTGCCGGGGATGATGTCGGGGTTAATCTTTGCCGGTATCGATCCGGTAAAAGCGATCAAATATCAGATTATGGTGACCTTCATGCTGCTTTCTACCGCCAGCCTGTCGACCATTATCGCCTGCTATTTAACCTATCGGAAGTTCTATAATTCGCGTCACCAATTAGTCGTAACGCATCTGAAGAAGTCGTAATGTGAAGCCGGATGGCGGCTACCGCCTTATCCGGCCTACGGGATCGGTATTTGTAGAATTTGTAGGCCCGATAAGCGCAAGCGCCATCGGGCAACATCACGCGGATTAGTACAACAACGCGTACAGCTGACGACGATACTTCGACGCCAGCGCATCGCCGGTGCCCAATGCGGCGAGGATCTCCTGGAAGGTCTTACGCGCCTGGCCGTCAGCGGCAGCAAGATCTTTTCTCAGGTGGCTGAACAGCAGCTCCAGCGCTTCTTCGTTACGTCCGACCTGATGCAGTTGGATCGCCAGTTGGGTGGCCAGTGCGGCATCCTGCGGGTTGTCTGCTACCTGCTGCTGCAACAGTTGGATTTCCGGCGTGTCCGCTGCCTGCTTCAGCAGTTCAATTTGGGCGACCAGACCCTGATAGCGGGTGTCCTGATCCTGTAACGGAATGGTTTTCAGCACCGCTTCGGCATCGTCGGAGCGGTTCAGGGCGATTTGCGTTTCTGCCAGCAGCAGGCCAATTTCGCTGCTCTGGTTGGACATCTGCCAGGCTTCTTTCAGCAGCGGCAGTGCGTCAGCGTGGTTGCCAGCTTCAATGAATTCGATGGCCTGGCGTGCTTTCAGCTCTTCTTCACTTGGCAGGACTTTCTCGAGCAGCGCACGGATCACCTCTTCCGGCTGCGGACCCTGGAAACCGTCCACCGGCTGACCGTTCTGGAACAGATACACCGTTGGGATGGCGCGCAGGCCAAACTGCGAGGCGATCATCTGCTCGGCGTCGCAGTCCAGCTTGGCGAGAATAAACTGACCGTTGTACTGCGCGACCAGGCTTTCCAGCACCGGCGTCAATTGCTGACAGTGCTGGCTGCGTTCAGACCAGAAATAGAACAGGACCGGCGTGGTCATCGACAGTTCAAGGGTCTGCTGCAGGTTAGATTCGTTAATATTGACAATATTTTGTACGGACATGGAGTCACTCTCTATTCGTCGATTTGTTTTTACATGGGGGCAGACGCGCTGGCTTCAACTCAGCCCTGTAAAATTTTGTCCATTACGCGACCTGGCAACAGGCGCTTCAACAGCATGACTGCCCAGGTCACCAGGGTGACGGGGTAGCGCAGTTTCGGTTTATCGCTCTCAAAAGCATGACGCACTTTGGCGACCACGGCCTCAGGTCCTAACGTAAAACGTGCGGCAATACCGGGGTTTTCTACCGGGGAATCGCTCTGTGTCTGGTTAACGTTCTCGGTGAAACGGGTGCGGATAGGGCCGGGTTCAATCAAGCTGACTTTGATGCCGCTGTGGCGTAACTCCATACGCAGTGCATCGGACCAGGCTTCCAGCGCGTATTTGCTGGCGGCATAGGCCCCACGTCCCGGCGTGGAGATCAGGCCCATCACCGATGACGTCATCACAATACGCCCTTCGCCGTGGGGCAACATGGCGGGCAGCAGGCGCATGGTCAACTGATGCGCACCAAAGAAGTTGGCGGAAAACTGCTGTTCCATCTGCTCACGACTGATGGTCGGCAGCGGGCCATACACGCCGAATCCGGCGTTATTAAAGATCCCATACAAACGATTATCGGTCAGGGCGATCACCTCATCGGCTGCGCGATCCACGCTTTCTGTAGAGTCCAGATCCAGCAAGATGCCGGTGAATCCCATGCCGTTCATGCGTGTGACATCGTCGGGTTTGCGGCAGCCTGCCAGAATTTGAAAACCCTGGCGTTTCAGCTCAAGCGCGCTTTCCAGGCCGATTCCACTGGAACATCCTGTTATTAAGACCGATTTTTGCATAACTTTACCTGTCAGGATCTCCGTTGTTTTACGAGTCGTGATTTACTAGAGGTGTGAGATGTTGCGCCATCCAGTCGGCGATAAACGGCTGGGCGTCACGATTAGGGTGGATACCATCATCCTGCATCCATTGGGGTTTCAGATAGACCTCTTCCATAAAAAAGGGCAGCAGAGGAATATCAAACTCGCTGGCGAGCTTTGGATAAACCGCGCTAAAGGTTTCATTATAACGGCGACCGTAGTTGGCTGGCAGACGAATTTGCATCAGCAGCGGTTCGGCCTTTGCCGCTTTGACGTCGTGTAAAATTTTACGCAAGGTTTGTTCAGTTTGCGCAGGTGAAAACCCGCGCAGGCCGTCATTGCCGCCCAGTTCGACCAGCACCCAGCGTGGCTGGTGTTGTTGCAGTAATGCGGGCAGACGCGCCAGGCCCTGTTGTGAGGTGTCGCCACTAATGCTGGCATTCACCACCGATGTTTTGTTTTGCCATTTGTCATGCAGCAGCGCTGGCCACGCTGCGCTGGCCGACATTCGGTATCCGGCACTCAGGCTGTCACCCAGAATTAATAACGTGTCCGCCGCGGCGGCGCGGAAAGTTAACAGAACCAGGAACAGGAAGGGCAAATGCCAGCGGAAAACATTGTTGAAGTTCATCATCTTAAGAAATCCGTCGGTCAGGGTGATCAGGAGCTATCCATCCTTACCGGAGTTGAACTGGTTGTCAAACGCGCCGAGACCATTGCGCTGATTGGTGAGTCGGGTTCGGGGAAATCCACGCTGCTGGCGATCCTCGCCGGGCTGGACGATGGCACAAGCGGCGAAGTCAACCTGGTCGGGCAACCGTTGCACAGTATGGACGAAGAAGCCCGGGCGCAGCTGCGCGCGCAGCATGTCGGCTTTGTCTTTCAGTCCTTCATGCTCATTCCGACCCTCAACGCACTCGAGAACGTCGAACTACCGGCGTTATTGCGCGGGGAAAATAGTGGCAGCAGTCAGGCTGGAGCCAAAGCTTTGCTGGAGCAATTGGGGTTAGGCAAACGCCTTGACCACCTTCCGGCCCAGCTGTCCGGCGGGGAGCAGCAGCGCGTGGCGCTGGCGCGGGCGTTTAATGGACGCCCGGACGTGCTGTTTGCCGACGAGCCGACGGGCAACCTCGACCGGCAAACCGGAGACAAAATTGCCGATCTGCTGTTCTCTCTCAACCGTGAACACGGCACCACCCTGATTCTGGTCACGCATGACCCGCAGCTGGCGGCGCGCTGCGACCGGCGTTTACGTCTGGTTAACGGGTTGCTACAGGAGGAGGCATGATTGCACGCTGGTTCTGGCGCGAATGGCGCTCGCCCTCATTATTAATTGTCTGGCTGGCGCTCAGCCTGGCGGTGGCCTGCGTGCTGGCGCTGGGGAATATCAGCGACCGCATGGAAAAAGGGCTGAGTCAGCAAAGCCGCGAATTTATGGCGGGCGACCGGGCGCTGCAAAGCTCGCGGGACGTGCCGAAAGCCTGGATTGACGAGGCGCGACAGCGCGGCCTGAAGGTGGGCGAACAGCTGACCTTCGCCACCATGACCTTTGCCGCCGATACTCCGCAACTGGCGAACGTCAAAGCGGTGGATGACGTGTACCCCCTGTATGGCGCGCTGCAAACCAACCCGCCAGGGCTGAAACCGCAGCCCGGTTCGGTGCTGCTGGCCCCGCGTCTGATGGCGCTGCTCAATTTGAAGATCGGTGATGCCATTGATGTCGGGGACGCCACGCTGCGTATTGCTGGCGAGGTGGTACAGGAGCCGGATTCCGGGTTTAACCCGTTTCAGATAGCACCGCGTCTGATGATGAATCTTGCCGATGTCGAAAAAACGGGGGCCGTCCAGCCTGGAAGCCGTGTGACCTGGCGTTATAAATTTGGCGGCACGCCGCAGCAGTTGGAAGATTATGAAAAGTGGCTGTTGCCGCAGTTAAAACCGGAGCAGCGTTGGTACGGGCTGGAACAAGATGAAGGCGCGTTGGGGAAATCTCTCGAACGCTCGCAACAGTTCCTGCTGCTGTCGG
>NZ_SZWV01000013.1:0-15019 GCF_005280945.1 Citrobacter sp. wls718 | reverse complement strand
GCAGGGCGCAGCTACGCAAGCTGATTGTCGGCCAGTGGTTGATGGTGTTGGCGTTGTCCGGTATCACCGGCGGGGCGTGTGGTCTGCTGTTTGAACGCATACTGGTGCTGCTGCTCAGGCCCGTTTTACCGGGTGAATTGCCGCCTGCCAGCCTGTGGCCGTGGCTGTGGGCGTTCGGCACCATGACCGTCATTTCACTGCTGGTCGGGCTGCGTCCCTATCGTCTGCTGCTGGCCACGCAGCCGCTGCGGGTGCTGCGCCGCGACGTGGTGGCCAACGTCTGGCCGCTGAAGATCTATTTGCCCATGGCGACGATCGTGGTGGTTGCGCTGCTGGCCGGGCTGATGGGCGGAAGCATGCTGCTGTGGGCGGTGCTGGCCGGTGCGGCGGTGCTGGCGCTGCTGTGCGGCGTGCTGGGCTGGATGCTGCTCAACCTGCTGCGCGGCCTGACGCTCACCTCGCTGCCGCTGCGTCTGGCGGTCAGTCGCTTACTGCGCCAGCCGTGGTCAACGCTGAGTCAGCTGTCGGCCTTTTCGCTCTCTTTTATGCTACTGGCGCTGTTGCTGGTGTTACGGGGCGATCTGCTCGACCGCTGGCAGCAGCAAATGCCGCCGGAAAGCCCGAACTACTTCCTCATCAATATTGCCACTGAACAAGTGGGGCCGCTGAAGGCGTTCCTGTCCGAGCATCAGGTGATCCCTGAGTCGTTCTACCCGATTGTGCGAGCACGTCTGACCGCCATCAATGACAAGGCAACCGAAGGTAATCAGGATGAGTCGCTTAACCGCGAACTGAACCTGACCTGGCAGGATACCCGTCCGGATCATAACCCGTTAACCGCCGGAAGCTGGCCGCCAAAAGCAGGTGAAGTGTCGATGGAAGAAGGGCTGGCGAAGCGACTGAACGTCAAACTTGGCGATCGCGTGACCTTTATGGGGGACACCCAGGATTTCAGCGCTACGGTCAGTAGCCTGCGTAAGGTGGACTGGGAAAGCCTGCGGCCTAACTTCTTCTTTATCTTCCCGCAGGGCGCGTTGGACGGGCAGCCGCAAAGTTGGCTGACCAGCTTCCGTTGGGAAAATGGCAACGGCATGCTGACGCAGCTTAACCGCGAGTTTCCGACCATCAGCCTGCTGGATATCGGCGCGATCCTCAAACAGGTTGGCCAGGTGCTTGAACAGGTCAGCCGGGCGCTGGAGGTGATGGTGGTGCTGGTTACCGCTTGTGGCATGCTGCTGCTGCTGGCTCAGGTGCAGGTCGGCATGCGTCAGCGGCATCAGGAACTGGTGGTCTGGCGGACGCTGGGGGCGGGCAAGAAATTGCTGCGCACCACGCTTTGGTGCGAGTTCGCCATGCTGGGGATGGTCTCCGGGCTGGTTGCGGCCATTGGCGCAGAAACCGCGCTGGCGGTTCTGCAAACCCGCGTGTTTGATTTCCCGTGGGAGCCTGACTGGCGGCTGTGGGTCATCTTACCGGTTTGCGGGGCGTTGCTGCTCTCATTATGCGGTGGGTGGCTCGGCGCACGTCTGCTAAAAGGCAAGGCCCTGTTTCGTCAGTTTAACAATTAATTCATTTTAGTGATGATTACGCACCGGTTTTTACACCGGTGCGTATTTTTCGTTTATCCCGCACAAATTGATAACTCCTTGATATTTAACCGCACGGAACAATAAAAACCCGCCAACACGCGAGTGTTAATAAACGTTAATATTTGCGTGCTGAATAATTGGCAGGCTATCTATCAAGGTAAAACAATCCATGACTATAAAAAAAACAGCGCTGGCGGTATCGATCGGCGCAGCAGTGGCATTAACGACGTTCGCCGCCCAGGCGGAAATCACCGTCCTGAAACAAGATCCGCAGGCGGGTAATCCGCTGAGCCGTCTTAACTTCACCGTCGGTGGCAGTATCCGTCCCCAGTTCCAGAACATGGCGGGCGACGATGGCAAGAATGGCTACAAGCGTAACGGTTTCGATGGCGGTACCCGTTTCCGCTTCGCCGCAGACTACTATCTGTTTGATGACATCAGTTGGGTAAGCTACTACGAGCTGGGTGTTAACTTCCCGGCGATGTTCGACTGGGATAGTCACCATGCCGACGGCGCCAACGACACCACGCGTCGTATGCTGTACACCGGGCTGAAGAGTGCGACCTGGGGTACGCTGACCTTTGGTCAACAGCACAGCATTTACTATGATGTGGTCGGTGCGAAAACAGATATCTGGGACTACGACATGATCGGTCAGGCACCAGGTAACGGGATTAATGGCGACTACGATGGTTCATATCGTACGCGTAAATCACTGAAGTATAAGAAAACCGTGGGCGATGTAGATCTCTATGCCTCTTATCTTTTCAGCGATGATTACAACCCGAACAACGGTCTGCGCTACAAACGTAAAGGCGGCGGCTCGCTGGGTGCCGATTACCACATTACCGACGACTTAACCTGGGGTACGGCGTGGAACTACACCCGTGCGGAAATGCGCGGCAATGGCAGCAAAATGTACGATCAGAACATCGTGGGTACTGCGCTGAGCTGGAAACCGGACAACTGGACCTTCTCCCTGGGTGGCGGCTGGTATCAAAACTTCATGACCACCAAGAAAGTGTCGGTTAACGACTATTTTGCCGGTGACGCGTGGGGTCTGGAATACTTTGCCGGTTACACTTTCCCGGTTGGTCAGTATGCGCTGAAATCCGTTCAGCCTTACTTTATGGGCGATCGCATTGAATACGTGAATGGCCGTAACTACCTGCGCACCGACAACGGCGTGGGGATCAGCTTCCAGCTGGACTACGGCTTCCGTGTAGATTACGAACACGTCTTTACCTCCAGCACCGACAACCTGGGCGACATGAACCTGGTGCGTCTGCGTTACGATTTCTAATCGAACACCTGCCAAACGGAATGCCCGATGCGCGTGTGCTATCGGGCCTACGAGAGCAGCGTAATCGAGTTATTTGTAGGCCGGATAAGGTGCTTGTGCCGCCATCCGGCTTTTTTCATGCCTTCCCCTTCAATTACACACTCTGCAACATCATGAAATAATTTCAAGGACAGCAGGTTGTGATCTGTGTCATGTTAACAATCTGCCTGTTAGGCAGGTCAACAACAACAACGCCGCATGAACGGCGTGAGACACCACATCACAACGTTAAAATGGAGAGATTATGGGATTGCGCCACAATTTACGCATCGCGACCGGAGCATTATTACTGGCCTGCGGCTTACAGTTTGCTCACGCCAATAGCGATCCACAGACTATCGTTTTCGGCGTCGCGCCGGGTCCGTATGGTGACATGGTAAAACAGGCTATTGCCCCGACGCTGAAAGAAAAGGGCTACAAGGTGGTGGTGCGCGAATTCAGCGACTACGTCCAGCCCAATATGGCGCTTTCCAACGGTAGCATTGACGCTAACCTGTTCCAGCACTCGCTGTACTTTGACAAATTCACTGCCGACAAAGGCCTGAAGCTGAGCAAACTGATTGTGGTCCCGACGGCCGGAATGGGGTTCTACTCACATAAAATCAAAAGCCTGGATGAGCTGAAAAAAGGGGACGTGATTACGCTTTCCAACGATCCCACCAACCTGGCTCGCGGGCTGCGCTTCCTGCAATCCATCGATTTGATCACCATTAAAGATAATATCGATCCCACTAAAGCTTCCGAGCGTGATATCGCCAGCAACCCGAAAGGGCTGATTTTCAAACCGCTGGAAGCTGCGCAGTTGCCGCGTACGCTCGACGGCGTGACCGGCGCGCTGGTCAACGGTAACTTCGCCGTTGCCGCAAAACTGGATCTCGCGAGTGCGTTGAAGCAAGAGCACCTGGATGAAAACCTGAAAAACATCATCGCGGTACGCAGTGAAGATGCGGATAAACCGTTCGCCAAAGACATTGTTGAGGCGGTGAAATCACCGGCTTATCGCGCGGTGATTGACGACCCGAAAAATATTTACAGCGCCTTCCAGAAACCGGAATGGATGTCGGCAGCCCAGTAATCGCTGCGCCAATGGGTTAACAGGGCAGCGATGACTGCCCTTTTCGCATTTCTGAGGTGGCTATGATTGAGATAGAGAAGGTTTGCGTGGACTTTACCGCAGGCCATGGGCCGTCAACCCGCGCGGTGGATGACGTCAGCCTGCGGATCGGCGCAGGCGAGATATTCGGTATTGTTGGGACCAGCGGCGCGGGAAAAAGTACCCTGCTGCGTACCCTGAACGCCTTAACGCGCCCGAGCGAGGGAAGCGTAAAAGTGAATGGCGTGGAAATCTCCGCGCTTGAGGGACGTCAATTACGCAAGGCGCGTCAGCGTATCGGCATGATCTTCCAGCACTTTAACCTGATGCATACCCGCACCGTGGCGCAAAATGTGGCCTTCAGCCTGAAGGCTGCAGGCTGGGAGGGCAGTAAAATTGCCCCACGCGTGACGGAGATCCTGGCCCTGGTGGGACTGTCTGATAAGGCCAACCGTTATCCGGTGCAGCTCAGCGGCGGGCAAAAGCAGCGTGTGGGTATTGCCCGTGCGATTGCCAACCACCCGGATGTGCTGCTCTGCGATGAACCGACTTCGGCGCTGGATCTGGAAACCTCCGCTACCATTCTGGCACTGCTCAAGCAGATCAACGCCCAACTGGGGATCACGATCGTCCTGATCACCCACGAGATGAACGTGATCAAATCTATCTGCGATCGCGTGGCGGTGATGTCCGGTGGCAAGGTAGTGGAATCCGGCGAGGTGTTTGATGTTTTTGCCCATCCGCAGCACGCCTTTACCCAACAGCTGGTATCGCACACGCTCAACCTGACGCTACCGGATCGCCTGCGGCAACATTTGCCGGGGCAGCTGTTAAAAATTCTGTTTATTGGCGATTCGGCAGAACAGCCGGTGCTGTCCGAGGTGGCGGTGAAATTTGGCGTGGCGGTGAATATCCTGCACGGCAAAATTGAATATATTGGCGAGCGGGCGCTGGGGATATTGGTGGTGCAACTGACCGCGCCGCATAATCCTGCGGCGGTCGATGTCGCCGTGGAGCACATTCGTCAACGTACCGCACAGGTGGAGGTGATTCGTGGATGATTTATTGCCGGATTTGACGCTGGCGTTCAATGAAACCTTCCAGATGCTGAGCATCTCAACGGTGCTGGCAATTGTTGGCGGCCTGCCGCTGGGTTTTTTAATCTTCGTAACCGACCGTCATTTATTCTGGCAGAACCGTTTTGTGTATCTGCTCAGCTCCGTGCTGGTGAATATCATCCGTTCGGTGCCGTTTGTGATCCTGCTGGTGCTGCTGCTGCCGTTAACTCAGTTTTTGCTCGGCAATACCATCGGGCCGATTGCGGCGTCGGTACCGCTGTCGGTAGCGGCGATTGCATTTTATGCCCGACTGGTGGACAGCGCCCTGCGCGAGGTCTATAAAGGCATTATTGAAGCGGCGGAGGCCTTTGGCGCCAGCCCGATGCGCATCATTTGTACGGTGCTGTTACCGGAAGCCAGTGCCGGCCTGCTGCGTGGGTTGACGATAACGCTGGTCAGCCTGATCGGCTATTCCGCGATGGCCGGGATTGTTGGTGGCGGCGGCGTTGGTGACCTGGCGATTCGCTTCGGTTATTACCGCTACGAAACCCAGGTCATGATCGTCACCGTGGTGGCGCTGATTATTCTGGTACAGGTTGTTCAGGTGCTGGGCGACTGGCTGGCGAAACGCGCGGATAAGCGCGACCGGCATTAATGCGTCTGAACCCAGTCATTCACCTCCTGCCATGTGCCGCGAAAGACGATTTTCGCGGCTTTCTTCTCTAACTGGTAACGATACATCGGATCGTAATATTCGTTGAGTAACGGCACCAGCCAGCCCATGTGACCGTCGGTGCTGCCGCTGGCCTGTTGCTCGTTCAACGCGACGTCGAGCAGTTCGGTCAGTTCCGCAAAACGTTGTAACCCTAAACGACGGCGGATGGCGAACAGACCGTGGTGCAGGTATTCGCTGTATTCCTGCCAGCCCTGGGTTTCCCCGTACGCTTGGGTGAAATCGTGGTGCATGCGCACGAAATACTCTTCACGCAGCCGCTCAAGGCGCAGTTCAAAGGGATCGTCAACCACCGCAATAGAGGCCTGGCTCATGCGCTCGCGCAAGCACTCGGGCAAATGATTGGCGCCAATCATGCGGCCTTCATCTTCCAGCACCCAGCGATGCAGGTCCTGACGGCTGTCGGTTTTCAGCATCTCGACCGCCAGCAGGTTTTCAAAACTGGCCTGGCTCAGTTGCGGCTCAACCGTGCGACCAAAAGAAGAGCCGCGATGGTGCGCCAGACCTTCGAGATCCACGCCGTTTGGCTGCAATTGCACCAACTGCGTTTTACCGCTGCCGGTACAGCCGCCAATTAAGACAATTGGTTTTTGCACCAACTCTTCAGTTATTTGTATCGCAGCCTGACGCAGGGCTTTATAACCGCCGCTGACCAGCGGGTAGTCAATGCCGGATTCACGCAGCCATTGCTGCACAATGTGTGAACGCTGACCGCCGCGTGCGCAGCATAAAATTCCCTCAGGGTGTTGGCGACACGCCGCTTGCCAGGCACTCATTCGCTGCTGGCGGGTGTCGCCGCTCACAAGATGATGTCCCAGTGCCAGCGCAGCGTCCGGTCCCTGACGTTTGTAACAGGTCCCGACCGCGGCACGTTCGTCATCGTTCATCAGGGGAAGGTTGATTGCACCCGGCATCGCACCTTGTTGAAACTCAACGGGGGCGCGTACATCGATTAAGGGCGTACCGGCGAGCAGAATCGCGCGATAGTCCGTTCCATCGTTCATGTTCAATCCTGAAAATACAAAACAGCAATGGAGGGGATTTTACGCGCCAGAGGAGGGGCCGGGGAAGGACAAATTCCATTCCCCGGCATTAATGGCTTATTTCAGTTTGGACTGTGCCCAGATAATGCCGCTGGCATATTCCGGCGGTAGCAGGGGAATCAGTGCTTCCAGCGTGGCGCTCAGGCGAGCGGTATCGTTGTCGGTCAGGTTCAGGTGACCAACCTTACGACCTGCGCGCACCTCTTTGTCATACCAGTGCAGATGCACCAGTGGCAGTTTCAGCCAGTCATAATTCAGGTCGCTGCCAATTAAATTCACCATCACTGACGGACTGTTCACCACCGGCACAGGTAACGGCAGGTCGGTAATGGCGCGCAGGTGCAGTTCAAATTGGCTGATGCTGGCGCCGTTCTGTGTCCAGTGTCCGCTGTTGTGTACGCGCGGGGCCAGTTCGTTGATCAGCAAGCCTTCCGGGGTGATAAAACACTCCATCGCCATTACGCCAACATAGCCCAGCTCGTGCATGATGGCAGACAGCATCGCCTCGGCCTGATCCTGCTGTTTGGCATTGGCCTGCGGGAACGCGACGCTGGTGCGCAGAATGCCGTCCTGATGCAGGTTATGAGTCAGTGGATAGAAGACGGTGCTGCCGTCGTGGGCGCGGGCGCCAACCAGTGATACTTCGCCGGAGAAGTTAATACCCTGCTCGACGATACACTCGCCGTAGCAGTCGTCCGGCAGTTGTTCTGTTTCGTGGGCGCGTAAACGCCACTGCCCGCGACCGTCGTAGCCGCCGACGCGGCGTTTGACGATCGCCAGCTCTCCCAGCGTTTCAAATACCGCAGACCATTCGCTTTTGTCTGCCAACAGCTGCCACGGCGCGGTAGCCAGCTTCAGTTTGTCAAACAGCTGCTTTTGCGTCAGACGGTCGGCAATAATCGGGAAAATATCACGGTTGACGAACGCCGGATGGCGCGCCAGTTCGCGGGTTAGTGCGGTTTCCGGCCAGCGTTCAATCTCGGCGGTAATCACGCTTTGCTGAAAGGGAACGGCAGCGGGTTCGGCATCCAGCCCGACGGGCCAGACCGCAATCCCCAGCGGCTCACCGGCCTGGCGCAACATGCGTCCTAGCTGACCGTTGCCGAGTACGCAAACCTGCTTCATGCCGCACCTCGCGGGTCCGGGTTCTCTAGTACTTCGTCGGTCTGTGCTTTACGCCAGTCATGCAGACGCTGATGCAGTTCTTTATCGTGTGTCGCCAGAATTTGTGCCGCCAGCAGGGCCGCATTCGCCGCGCCCGCTTTACCAATCGCCAGCGTGCCCACCGGAATACCGCGTGGCATCTGTACGATGGAGTACAGGCTGTCTACGCCGCTCAGTGCTGCGCTTTGCACCGGAACACCTAATACCGGTACCAGCGTTTTGGCGGCAATCATACCGGGCAGATGTGCTGCACCGCCTGCGCCTGCAATAATCACCTGATAGCCGTTCTCTTCAGCACTTTCGGCGAAGCTAAACAGTCTGTCGGGGGTGCGGTGGGCAGAGACCACTTCAACGTGGTGCGGGACATTCAGGATTTCGAAGATTTCGGCGGCGAACTGCATGGTAGCCCAGTCGCTTTTGGACCCCATCACGATGGCGACTCGCGCCGGATTATTGCGGGAAGACATGCGTCTGAAAACTCCTGTGGGTGTGCTTCACACTGCGTTAGAGGCCACAGAGAATAGCATAATTCACCGCCAAGGAAAACGATTGCGTAGCCTTTATAGCAAGCGTTTTGGCGGGGGAATTAAAATGCAAACGCGATCAGCTCAACGTCGTCGGGCGTGACCTTAACCATCGAACCTTCGCTGTGCCACGCACCTAATACTACGCGGAACGCAGGTTGTCTATTGGCTGTCAGTTCATGCACCGCCGGGCGATGGGTATGCCCGTGAATTAACCACTGGACCTGGTGTTTTTCCATCTCGGTAACCACGGCCTGCTGATTCACATCCATAATTTCCAGCGATTTGCTGCTGTTGGCGGCTTTGCTGTTGGCGCGCATCTTTGCGGCAATGCGTTGGCGAACAAACAACGGCAGAGCAAGAAACAGTGTTTGTAGCCAGGGCTGATGCACTTTAGCGCGAAATGCCTGATAACCGGCATCATCGGTACACAGCGTGTCGCCATGCATGATCAGCACCTTGCGGCCATACAGGTCGAGCACTTTTTCGTCGGGTAACAAGGTCATGCCGCTCTCGCGGGCAAAACGCTTGCCGAGCAGAAAATCACGGTTGCCGTGAATGAAGAAGCAGGGGACGCCGGAATCAGCCAGCGATTTTATTGCGACGGCGATTTCATGGTGCAGCGGAGTGGGGTCATCGTCGCCTATCCAGGCTTCGAACAGATCGCCAAGAATATACAGCGCATCGGCTTTTCGTGCTTCACCGGCTAAAAAACGCAGAAAACCGGCGGTGATCGCCGGTTCTTCTGTGCAGAGGTGAAGATCTGCAATAAACAGTGTCGCCACGATTACTCGCTGACGGTCACGTTTTCGATAATAACGTCTTCTTTCGGTACGTCCTGGTGCATGCCGCTGCGACCGGTAGAAACGTTTTTGATTTTATCAACCACGTCCATACCTTCAACCACTTCAGCAAATACACAGTAACCCCAGCCCTGCATGCTTTCGCCGGAGAAGTTCAGGAAGTCGTTGTCGGCAACGTTAATGAAGAACTGCGCCGTTGCGGAGTGCGGAGCCTGAGTACGGGCCATCGCCAGCGTACCACGGGTGTTTTTCAGACCGTTGTTGGCTTCGTTTTTGATAGCCTCTTTGGTTTCTTTTTGCTTCATGCCAGGCTCAAAACCGCCGCCCTGAATCATGAAACCATTAATCACACGGTGGAAAATGGTGTTGTTATAGAAACCTTCGCGGCAGTAGTCCAGGAAGTTTTTAACTGTTTCAGGCGCTTTATCATCAAATGTTTTGATTACGATATCGCCGTGATTAGTGTGGAAAGTAACCATTTTTGCATCCTGTTCCGATAGAGTGGTGCTTCGACCCTGGTCAGGGTCAGAGTTAGGGGTGTGTTATAGCATAACCGCAAGATTCGATCACCTTGCAAAGTGTGCTGCTTCGGGGCCAATTTATAGGTATTATAGGGCTTTGTTATCCACACACGTCTACACGGAATCTTCGATGTTAAAAATCTTTAATACACTGACGCGCCAAAAAGAGGAATTCAAACCTATTCATGCCGGGGAAGTCGGCATGTACGTGTGTGGTATCACTGTTTATGATCTCTGTCATATTGGTCACGGACGTACCTTCGTCTCTTTTGACGTGGTTGCGCGCTATCTGCGCTTCCTCGGCTATAAGCTGAAGTACGTGCGTAACATTACCGATATCGACGACAAAATCATTAAGCGCGCTAATGAAAATGGTGAAAGCTTTGTGGCGTTGGTCGACAGGATGATCGCGGAAATGCACAACGACTTCGACGCGCTGAATATCCTGCGCCCGGATCTCGAACCACGTGCGACGCATCATATTGCGGAAATTATTGAAATCACCGAACAGCTGATCGCCAAAGGTCACGCTTACGTGGCTGATAACGGCGACGTGATGTTCGACGTGCCGACCGATCCGCACTACGGTCAGCTGTCGCGCCAGGATCTGGATCAGCTGCAGGCGGGTGCCCGCGTGGATGTGGTGGATGTGAAACGTAACCCGATGGACTTCGTGCTGTGGAAGATGTCCAAAGAGGGCGAGCCGAGCTGGCCGTCCCCGTGGGGAGCAGGCCGTCCGGGCTGGCACATCGAATGTTCTGCGATGAACTGCAAACAGCTGGGCAACCATTTCGATATTCACGGCGGCGGCTCTGACCTGATGTTCCCGCATCATGAAAACGAAATTGCCCAGTCCACCTGTGCGCACGACGGCGAATACGTCAACTACTGGATGCACTCCGGGATGGTGATGGTTGATCGTGAGAAAATGTCCAAATCACTGGGCAACTTCTTTACCGTGCGCGACGTGCTGAAATACTACGACGCCGAAACCATTCGCTACTTCCTGATGTCCGGCCACTATCGTAGCCAGCTGAACTACAGCGAAGAGAACCTGAAGCAGGCACGTTCTGCACTGGAGCGTCTGTACACCGCGCTGCGCGGTACTGACAAATCCGTGGCGCCAGCCGGTGGTGATGCCTTTGAAGCGCGTTTCATTGAAGCAATGAACGATGATTTCAATACGCCGGAAGCCTACTCGGTGCTGTTTGATATGGCGCGTGAGGTCAACCGTCTGAAGGGTGAAGATATGGCGGCGGCTAACGCTATGGCCGCGCATCTGCGCAAGCTGTCCGGCGTGCTGGGCCTGCTGGAGCAGGATCCGGAAGCGTTCCTGCAAAGCGGTGCGCAGGCGGATGACGGTGAGGTCGCTGAGATTGAAGCGCTTATCCAACAGCGTTTAGATGCCCGTAAAGCGAAAGACTGGGCGGCGGCCGACGCGGCACGTGACCGTCTGAACGAGATGGGTATTGTGCTGGAAGATGGCCCACAAGGCACCACCTGGCGTCGTAAGTAATTCTCTCAATTGCCGGATGGCGGCTAACGCCTTATCCGGCCTACGATGGAATGATCGGTAGGCCTGATAAGCGTAGCGCCATCAGGCACTATTAGTGACGTCTGTACCACCACAGCACACCCATCATGACGGCTCCCGGCAGCCACACCCACATTAATTCCGAGATAATCACCTGATGCCCATACGGCGTGGCGTAGCGTGACAGCGCGAACGGCGCAACCTTAATCACCTGCCACGGCGCAAAGAAGCGCTCATCTGACCATGGCCACAGCCAGCCAACGCCTTTTCCTCCGGTGGTCACCGAATCCAGCAGGCTGTGTGACAGCAACGACACCGTCAAAAATAACCAGCAGCGAACCAGCCCGGCTTTAAACCATCGTCGACCTATCATGATGCACAGTAACGGCACCGCGAAGGCGAACAGTAGCGAGTGGGTAAATCCGCGGTGACCGAACACGTTGCCGTAGGCAATACCGAACTTAAACGACAGGACGTCGGCGTCAGGCAGCATTGCCAGTACAACCCCGGCAAACAACAAGCGTGGGGGAATGACTTTGAGCCCCAGACCCAATCCTAAACAAAGAGGTACAGCTGCGTGGGTAACGATGGTTGGCATGATAGTCGCTTCGTATAAGAAAACGATAGGCTAACAGCCTGGTGTGAAGTGAAGGTGAAGTTAATTATCTGAAAATCAGGGGGAACGGACCGGATGTGGTGTGAACCGCCATCCGGCCCTGGGATCATGCCACGACGTTAATGCTTTGACCTTCAAAGCTCACGGTCTGTCCGGCAACGATTTTGCAGCGTTTACGTGTTTCTACTACTCCATCGACCTTCACTAACCCTTCGCCAATGGCAATTTTTGCCTGGGCGCCGCTTTCGCTCCAGCCTTCCAGCTTTAGCAGATCGCAGAGTTCAACGCGTGGGTGTTTACCCAGTGAAAATGTGGCCATCTTAAACGTCCTTTACATCATGGTATTCAACGCACGCCTGAAGCGTGTTTTCGATAAGTGTGGCGACCGTCATCGGGCCAACGCCACCCGGCACCGGTGTAATATACCCGGCGCGCGCAGCGGCATCTTCAAAGACCACATCGCCAACAACCTTGCCATTCTCCAGACGGTTGATGCCGACATCAATCACAATCGCACCTTCTTTGATCCATTCACCGGGAATAAAACCCGGTTTGCCGACGGCGACAATCAGCAGGTCAGCATGCTCTACATGGCGACGCAGATCTTTGGTAAAGCGGTGGGTTACCGTGGTGGTACAGCCCTCCAGCAGCAGCTCCATGCTCATAGGACGACCGACAATGTTTGAGGCGCCAATCACCACGGCATTCAGGCCGTAGGTATCGATGTTGTAACGCTCAAGCAGGGTCACGATGCCGCGAGGCGTACACGGACGCAGGCGCGGTGCACGCTGGCACAGGCGACCGACGTTATACGGGTGGAAGCCGTCGACGTCTTTATCCGGTGCAATGCGTTCCAGTACCTTAACGTTGTCGATCCCCGCCGGTAACGGCAGCTGGACCAGAATACCGTCGATGGCGGCATCCGCATTGAGCGTATCAATGAGCTCAAGAAGTTCCGCCTCGCTGGTGGTTTCAGGCAGGTCATAGGAGCGGGAGACGAACCCCACTTCGTCGCAGGCTTTGCGTTTACTTGCTACGTAAATTTGCGAAGCCGGGTTGCTACCTACCAGCACAACAGCCAGGCCTGGGGCGCGTAATCCAGCCGCTAAACGCGCCTGAACTTTTTGAGCCACCTCAGAGCGTACCTGCTGCGCAATCGTTTTACCGTCAATAATCTTTGCTGCCATCAGAGAGAGGATTCCGTCTGTTACGTTAAATCGAAGGGGATGTCACTATTTTGTCAGAAGCGCGGCGTGCTGTCAGTTTTCGTTTGCATTTTTAGGTGAGATTAGGAACGTCTCGCTGTGCGAACGGGTGAGGTGTCAATATCGTAAAGACAGGAATAATTACTGAGTACGCTAATTAATTTTAACGTTAGTGAAACAATTCATCACCCTTCTGTTTTCATGGGTAATGCGTCATAAACCAGTCTGTTACGTACCATTGTGGTGGTGTTTAAGTAATATTTACCCAGACATTTCTTAGATCCCAATAAGAATTAGCCAGGGCCATTACAAGGATTTGCAGGTATTTTTCATTAATTGAAATGTTTAATTTATCCCTGTGACGAATTGTCATATTCGTAAAGATTAATTAGTGAATCTCGCGCTCAGGAGAGTTGGGGTCAAGCATCATTAATTCTCTTTCGATATATATCTTTACAGGATGCAGAGATAATTTGCCTGACATTTTATGTCGATAATGATTCAAACGGAGCCGGCAGGATACCGGAACCGGATGTGTGTAATTCAAGGGAAATCCATGAAACGTAAATTAATAAATACTTCTGTTATTGCCAGCCTGATGTTAGTTGCAGGGGCCGCAGTCGCAGCCGATCCGGTCAGCGTGAGCGGCGGTACTGTTCATTTTGAAGGTGAACTGGTCAATGCAGCTTGTGCGGTAAGCACACAGTCAGCCGATCAGGTGGTGACATTAGGGCAATATCGTACCGCCAGCTTTGCAGCCATCGGCGATACCACGGCACAGATTCCGTTCTCCATCGTGCTGAACGACTGCGATCCTGCGGTTGCCGCGACGGCAGCTGTGGCGTTTTCGGGTCAGGCGGATGCCTCCAACTCAGCTCTGCTGGCGGTATCTTCAGGGAATAACACCACCACCGCTGGCGGTGTAGGCATCGAAATTCTGGACAACGCGTCTACCGCGCTGAAGCCAGATGGTGCCACCTTCTCTACTGCCCAGGCGCTGGTAGAAGGCACCAACACCCTGCGTTTCTCCGCACGTTATAAAGCGACCGCTGCAAGCGCCACGCCAGGGCAGGCAAACGCCGACGCCACCTTCATCATGAAGTACGAATAAGCCGTTCTGATTGGCGCAAGGAAGACGACAGCCTCAATGGATGAGGCAATATCCGGGGATGACGAAGGATGTGGCAACTGATTTTTAAAGGCATGACGCTGGCGGGAATGCTGTGCGTAATGCCTGTGCTTGCACACACGGTAATACTGGAAAGCGGTCGCCTTCACCTGCGTGGGCAACTGGTCAATGGGGCCTGTACGGTGGCCACCGATAGCCAGAACTTGCGGGTACAGATGGGGCAGTATCGCACCAACGCATTTGGCGAACCGGGAAGCTTTGCCTCGACCAGCGTACCGTTTTCACTGCGCTTAACGTCCTGCAGTGCCGACGTTTATGACCATGTTGGGATTGCGTTTGCCGGCGTCACGCCTGCAGAAGATCCGCAGGTCTTTCTGGCCAGCGGTGAGGCGTCTGCGGCCTCGGGTATTGGCCTGGCATTATTTGATGAGGGGCAACGACAAATTATTCCGAATGCGCTGCCGCGTCATTACGCCCCAATTTTAACGCAGGAAATGACGTTTCACTTCACCGCGCGCTATCGGGCTGTCTCGGAAAAGATAACGCCAGGAACGCTTCGTTCAGACGTGTGGTTTACGTTGGTCTATCCCTGATTTATTTACCAACGATAATCACACCAAAGGTATTTGTAGCCATGTTTAGGTAATGACTCCAACTTATTGATA
>NZ_SZWV01000018.1:0-3846 GCF_005280945.1 Citrobacter sp. wls718 | reverse complement strand
TGTACATCCCGCACAACGTCCCTGCGCTAAAATATTTGCTTAACTCATTGAAGTTAAAAACAAATAAATACTAACCATTCACTGGACGAATTGTATGAAAACAGCTTTTGGTAAGGCGGCGCTGTTGGCGCTAAGCATCATGCCCGCAACGGTTTTTGCATCTCATTGGAGCTATGAAGGAGAAGGCTCTCCTGAACACTGGGGCGCGCTCAGCGAGGAGTACAAAACTTGCCAGGCCGGAATGAACCAATCCCCCATCAACATTGACACAACGCTTACAGCTCATCTCCCACCGCTTACCATTCACTATACCGATGGACCGGCCACGCTCATCAACAATGGCCATACCATTCAGGCGGGTCTAAAGGCCTCGACCAAAGATAGCGTTACCATTGATGGAATACCATTCATCCTCCAACAGTTCCATTTTCACGCCCCCAGCGAAAATACCGTTCATGGCAAACATTACGCCATGGAGGCACATCTGGTGCACAAAGATGCAAAAGGTGATGTTGCCGTCGTCGCAGTCATGTTTGATATCGGGACAGAAAACGCAGAGCTAAATAAACTGTGGGCAACAATGCCCGAACAAGCTGAGCAGGACGTCAGAGTAACCACGCAGATGGATCTTAATGCACTGCTGCCCATCGATAAGACTTACTGGCGCTTTAGCTGTTCTCTGACAACCCCTCCCTGCACCGAAGGCGTAACCTGGATTATCCTGAAACACCCGATGACGCTTTCAGAAGTACAGCTTAAAAAATTCACTCAGACTATGCATCACAACAACAACCGGCCAGAACAACCGCTCAATGGCCGCGTGATCGTGGAGTAATCTTCAGAACCAGCTCAGAAGGCGTCTGCGAAGACTACGCCGATCTCTTTACACTCGATCTGCTGCCCGAAAAAGAAGAGTGGTGCCGCATTACCGGTCAATAAAATCTTTACGGCGTGGTTCTCTGGCTGCGCCATTTTCAGACAATACACCAGCCAGTAATCCCCCACCCCAACGCTAAAATACTCAACATAGTCATTTGATTTTATTTGTTTTTAAACACAGGCATTTACTGGGTGAATATATGTATCTAATCCGTGTTAGAACAACGCTGCTGTTGGCATGCCTCATGTCCTTTTCAGTGCAGGCATCGTCATGGGGATATAGCATCGGAGATACCTCCCCTGAACATTGGGGGGAAATCAACAACGAGTATAAAAGTTGCCAGACCGGGGTAAATCAATCCCCTATCAATATTCAGCCCAGCGATACCAGCAAACTTGGGCTCCCTATACTCACCATGCAGTACACCGATAGCCCAGTAAGGTTCCAGAGCATCAATCATACGCTTCAGGCGACGATGAACAGCTATACCCCTGATACCCTCAACATTGACAATCAGCTTTACTATTTAAAGCAATTGGATTTTCACGCACCGAGTGAACACACCATCGAGGGGAAAAACTACGCGATGGAGCTCCAGCTGCTCCACAAAAATCAGCAAGGTGATACCGTTATTGTGGCTGTCATGTTTGATGTTGACGAACCGAATCAAGCCATTAAAAACTTGTGGGAATCCTTTCCAACCATGGAAGGTAGCAACATGCCCATCTTCTCACCGGTCAACATCAACCAACTTTTGCCCGACAATAAAGTCTACTGGCGCTACAGCGGCTCATTGACGATTCCGCCATGTAGTGAAAACGTTATCTGGATTGTCCTGAAAACGCCAATGTCCCTCTCAACCGAACAGCTTGAAAATTTCAGGTACATCGTAGGACATATGAACAACCGTCCACTGCAACCACTGAATGGTCGCGAGGTTGAGGACAGCCAATCAGGCAACACCGAGATCCTGTACTAAAATGAGGTGACGATCACACAATGTCCCGATAATTTGCTGATTAATTCAGCAGATTATCTTGCCAGTATCTCCAGGCGATGAAGAAAAAATGAGAAGTTACGCAAAATTATATGCGTATATAAAACAGACACATTTTTATAATCCAATGATTTATATAATTAATTATTTTCATCCGTTCACATTTACGGCAATTCATTGATCCACCTCAGTGGATTGGTCAAAGTTTGGCCTTTCATCTCGTGCAAAAAATGCGTAATATACGCCGCCTTGCAGTCACAGTATGATCATTTCTTAACTCATGCGTATCGGACAATATCAGCTCAGAAATCGCCTGATCGCAGCACCTATGGCTGGCATCACTGACAGACCATTCAGGACGCTGTGCTACGAGATGGGAGCAGGATTGACGGTATCCGAGATGATGTCTTCTAACCCGCAGGTTTGGGAAAGTGATAAGTCTCGTTTACGGATGGTGCACGTTGATGAACCAGGAATTCGCACGGTGCAAATTGCCGGTAGCGACCCTGTTGAAATGGCCGATGCCGCACGTATTAACGTGGAAAGCGGCGCCCAAATTATTGATATCAATATGGGGTGTCCGGCTAAAAAAGTGAATCGCAAGCTTGCAGGTTCAGCCCTCTTGCAGTACCCGGATTTAGTGAAATCGATACTAACCGAGGTCGTCAATGCAGTGGACGTTCCTGTCACTCTCAAGATTCGCACCGGCTGGGCTCAGGAACACCGTAACTGCGTAGAGATTGCCCAACTGGCTGAAGACTGTGGCATTCAGGCTCTGACCATTCATGGACGCACCCGCGCCTGTTTGTTCAATGGAGATGCTGAGTACGACAGTATTCGGGCAGTTAAGCAGAAAGTTTCCATTCCGATTATCGCGAATGGCGACATTACTGACCCGCATAAAGCCAGAGCTGTGTTCGACTATACGGGGGCTGATGCCCTGATGATAGGCCGTGCAGCTCAGGGAAGACCCTGGATCTTTCGGGAAATCCAGCATTATCTGGACACTGGGGAGCTGCTACCCCCCCTGCCTCTGGCAGAGGTGAAGCGCTTGCTTTGTGCGCACGTTCGGGAACTGCACGACTTTTATGGTCAGGCAAAAGGGTACCGAATTGCGCGTAAACACGTATCCTGGTATCTCCAGGAACACGCTCCAAATGACCAGTTTCGGCGCACATTCAACGCCATTGAAGATTCCAGCGAACAGCTGGCGGCGTTGGAGGCATACTTCGAAAATTTTGCGTAAACAGAAATAAAGAGCTGACAGAACTATGTTCGAACAACGCGTAAATTCTGACGTACTGACCGTTTCTACCGTTAACTCTCAGGATCAGGTAACTCAAAAACCCCTGCGTGACTCGGTTAAACAGGCACTGAAGAACTATTTTGCTCAACTGAATGGTCAGGATGTTAATGATCTCTATGAGCTGGTACTGGCTGAAGTAGAACAGCCCCTGTTGGACATGGTGATGCAATACACCCGCGGTAACCAGACCCGTGCTGCCCTGATGATGGGCATCAACCGTGGTACGCTGCGTAAAAAACTGAAAAAATACGGCATGAACTGATACTAATCAGTTAAATGTTTGTTTTAAAAGGCGCTACTCGGCATGGGGAAGCGCCTTTTTTATAAGCATCATAAGGAGGCTTTGACGATGAACGCAGGATGTGAACCCGTCTATTTTGGCGATGAATCGAAAAAGATAATCCACGGTGATGCGCTGACCGAACTGAAAAAACTGCCGTCTACAAGCGTCGACCTCATTTTTGCTGACCCACCTTATAACATCGGCAAAGATTTTGACGGGCTCGTAGAATCCTGGGACGAAGAGACCTTTCTGGCATGGTTGTTTGAGTGTATTGATGAATGCCATCGAATACTCACGCCGCAGGGTACCATGTACATCATGAACAGTACGGAGAACATGCCGTATATCGACCTCAAATGTGATCTTGACCCTCCATCTCC
>NZ_SZWV01000019.1:3613-9777 GCF_005280945.1 Citrobacter sp. wls718 | reverse complement strand
CGGTGTTTCAGGGGGCTACATCATCTGGCGACCCGACTACTCATGCTTACGGGCTTACGAACCGTCGAATTACGTATGGCAGAATGGAGTGAAATCGACTTCGAAAACCATATCTGGGAAATACCGAAAAGTAGAATGAAGATGAGGCGACCCCACATAGTCCCCCTTTCTGCTCAATCCATAGCAGCACTTCGGCAACTAAAGCAATTGACCGGTACTTACCAGTTTATCTTTGCAGGTCGAAACGATGTTAATAAACCAATGAGCGAAGCCAGCATCAATATGGTTATTAAAAGGATTGGTTACGATAAGAGAGCAACCGGACATGGTTTTCGTCACACCATGAGCACAATCTTGCATGAGGAAGGATTCAACACTGCTTGGATTGAGACCCAGCTCGCGCATGTGGACAAGAACGCGATTCGCGGGACCTATAACCATGCGCAGTATCTTGAAGGGAGGAAAGAGATGATGCAGTGGTATGGGGACTATTTGGATGGATTGCGATTGGATGGAAACGTTGCCAGAGTTAGTTAATGAAGAGCCGATTCGAGTTCGGCCTTCGGCACCATTAGTACTTCCCCAAGACCATCCGAGAAAGTCCAATTATCCCTTAAAAATCAATGATTGCAGCGAACTTTACGTCCTGAGTCGTCCGAGGTCGTCCGTTGAAATCCGGATGTCATTGGGGGCATAATTGGGGGCATCTTAACTTCGATTAGAAATGTGCCCCCAAATGAAGCTCAACGCCAGACAGGTCGAGACCGCAAAGCCAAAAGACAAAACCTACAAAATGGCCGATGGCGGTGGTTTGTACCTTGAGGTTTCGGCCAAGGGGTCTAAATACTGGCGCATGAAATACAGACGGCCCTCTGACAAAAAAGAGGATCGCCTCGCTTTTGGTGTTTGGCCTACGGTGACGCTTGCTCAGGCAAGAGCAAAGCGCGATGAAGCTAAAAAGCTGTTAGTGCTGGGCATTGACCCAAAAGCCGAACAGAAAGAAGCTCAGGCCGAGAATTCGGGTGCATATACTTTCGAAACCATTGCTCGCGAATGGCATGCCAGTAACAAGCGATGGAGTGAAGATCATCGATCGCGTGTTCTTCGCTATCTTGAGCTTTATATCTTCCCTCATATCGGTTCGTCCGACATTCGCCAGCTCAAAACCAGCCACCTGTTAGCCCCGATTAAAAAAGTTGATGCCAGTGGTAAACACGATGTCGCTCAGCGCCTACAACAGCGCGTCACGGCCATTATGCGTTATGCCGTACAGAACGATTACATCGACTCAAATCCAGCAAGTGATATGGCCGGTGCGCTATCGACAACCAAAGCGCGACATTACCCCGCTTTACCTTCAAGCCGGTTCCCTGAGTTTCTTGCTCGTCTTGCTGCATATCGCGGTCGGGTAATGACGCGGATCGCGGTCGAGCTTTCCTTACTAACTTTTGTGCGTTCCAGTGAGTTACGTTTCGCGCGTTGGGATGAGTTCGACTTCGATAAATCTCTCTGGCGAGTACCTGCAAAACGAGAAGAAATTAAAGGCGTGCGTTACTCGTATCGTGGCATGAAGATGAAAGAGGAGCATATCGTTCCGCTTAGTCGGCAGGCGATGATTTTGTTAGACCAGTTAAAGCAGATTAGTGGTGATAAAGAGCTGCTGTTTCCGGGGGATCATGACGCAACTAAGGTTATGAGTGAAAACACGGTGAACAGCGCATTACGTGCGATGGGATATGACACGAAAACTGAGGTCTGCGGGCATGGATTTAGAACAATGGCGCGTGGTGCATTGGGTGAGTCGGGGTTATGGAGTGATGATGCTATAGAGCGACAATTGAGCCATTCAGAGCGAAATAATGTACGTGCAGCTTATATTCATACATCTGAGCATTTGGATGAACGTCGTATGATGGTGCAATGGTGGTCAGATTACCTTGATGCAAATAAATCGAGCGAAGTGAGTCCATACGATTATGCTAAAAATAAAAGGGAGTAAACTATTAAGAGGTTATTTTTTTAGTCAATGTGAGTATATTGAAGCATCAATGGTCAAACGATGCCTTAATATACTCACTGTTTTTATTTCTATTCTTCTGTCATTTCATCTTCTAAATTTTTGAGTATTTCGCCTAAGGCATCATGTGGTAAAGTACTTGTATCTGATATGTATTTTATTTCTACCTGTTGAAATCGACTACGCCAATTATCAATTGTCCTAGGTGTTTTGGTTTTCCAGTTAATGTCATTGGTGAAGTATTTAATATCATTGTCATCTAAATATGCCAGCCATATCCCTCCTTCTGAAGAGAGCATTATTATCCCTTCCATATAGGTATACATTCCTCTAACGCCGCCATAAAAAACTTTGGCCTCAAAAGTATCTAGATTTTCGCCTTCACCGATACCTTCCATTCTCTTTTTAAAATCAAAATAATATGAGCCTAAAACACTGTATATTCTTTGTAAGTCAAGTTCGTTTAAAAATCCTAGTTCAAAAAGATTATCACTGGACCATTGGAATTCACCACTAAATATTACGCCCATACCTCTATGGCTTGAACAATCAGCTGTTTCATCTATAGATAGAAATTTTTTCCCATCAACTATGTTGCGTCTGAAACTGATTTCACCATATTCACCATTCTGGTTTTGTATTTTTGCATACGCCATATCTCTTGAGACAAAGACAGCTTGTGATGTTATTTTACCAGAATGAGAACCACTATAAACTGATAGGTCAAATAAAAAACCAGCTGAGGATGTTTCTCTTATGAATAAATGTCCTCCATAGCTTCTATTATGATTGTAATTAATCCATTCGCCCCACCATACAGGGGCACTTGAACCGCTTTGTAACGAACCGACGCTTGAGTCTTTCAGTGCATATTTTAAAGCATGTTCAAGTCTGCCTTGTAATATACCTCTTACTTCAGACTTGGTATCATCTTCTGGATCGTAACTATAAGTGACAACTCTGCGCCCGCGTAAATCAAAAGGTAATTCTTCTGGCCCACCAAAAAATGTGTTTTGTATAAGAATTATTCTATCCCACCCTAATTGAGAAATAGCGAATCCTAGCTCAATTAAAACATTTGGGTTTGAAGTTTTTTTGCTACTCTCAGAAGCATTAATAATCGAAACGTCTGCTATAAAAACATCTGATGTCGATATTTTTTTAAAAATCGTATCGCTTATTGATGGCGAGCCAGGGGTTCCAGCAGTATCTCGATCCAGCACAGGTTCAACGGTTTCACTTGCATCTTTTTTTATCGCAGATAAAGCTTTTTTTAAAGCGCCCTCAATTATATTTCTATTCGATTTTGACGGTAAATCGGATTGCCAAGAGTAAAATATTATTCTTTTCATTTTTAACTTCTCAATATTAATGTTCTGATTGAATTGATGGTTATAGTATTACCAGTTTACCATTGGTTCTGTTTTTTTTCATCTCATCGAGTTCTGTTTGACATCTAAGAAGAAGAACGCTACGGGTGTCAATTTTAAATTTCTCAAACTTACTTTTACTAATTTCATCTATATAGAATAAAGCCTTGCCATTGTTGCATTGTCTCAAGATGAATTTGTCTTGGTATCGTCCAACTACAACTTTTTCATCATCTGTTTGCCAAATTCCACCAGGGAAAAAACTATGGTAATTAAGTCCGAAGAAATAGGAGAAGCTAAGGAAGGCTAGGACTGCCAACATACATGGCTTAGCATTCAATGAGTAATATACAGTTTCTTGCTTAATAGCTTTTGGAATTAAGAATAACAAGCATATAAAAAGAATATGACTAGTGCCAAGATTTATTACAGCCATGACATTTAAGGGCTGGTGATGGCTTAAAACAGCAATTCTTATGAATTTTGTGATAAGTGCTACAGCAACAAATAAAATAAAAAATTTGGTGGGGATGCGTATAAATAGAGTTAGTGTGATAAGCGTTATTATTACAACTGATAGTTTAAGTAAGGTGTTAATGACCTCATTTGTATCTAAATAAATATAATATGACGGATAGCCAAAAAACATAGCTTCGCCACTTTTGAAAGCATAAACTGAAATGAACATCATTATTGAAAGGATTGTGGCTGCTGAGATCTCATTTTTAATTTTCATGATTACCCTGTAATTTAATATTTAATCTCTCTAATGATGAAAATTTAAGATTCATCATTTTGTTGCTTAAATTTCGAATCAGCTCAATGTGATTGTATTACAAGTGTTATAAGGCTACATCATTTATGATTGAAAGGTCATCAATTTCTAATAATGCTTCTGATGTTGGCGCGCAATGCTCTCCCCGCCACGCCTGCCCGCTTAAGAGGTCGCTTTTAATGCAGGTGCATGAACGGCCTCAGGCCGCGCCGGTACTGGTGTTGCGTGGGATAAAAAATACGGGGATTTGCATGCAAAACCATGCACCTTATGGATGCATGGCTTTTTTCGGCAAAAATAGCGGAATTTTCGGGGATTTTTTTGCGTGCTACCGTGCGGCCAGTTCTGCACGTCGGCGGGTGTAAATCAGGTTCTGTGCCGGGGTGAATTTCTCGCGATTATCATCCCGCGAAGCCGCATCAGGCCTGAATCCGATGGCCGTTAAAATATCGTTGTCCTGCACGGAATAATTAATTTTTTCACCTGCGGCCAGCCACACCGACAGGGCTTCACGCAGATAATCGACCGAGTGCTGCATGGCGCTCTGTTTTACTGCGGGAAGCTGTTCGTGATATCCCATCAGCTCAGGTGCCAGCGTGGCGGCCAGCTCCGCGCCGCGCTGCTGCATAAAGTCATGGAGCCGGTTGCGGATGCTGATGTGCTGCACCTCCTCATGTGAGCGGATATAGCGACCGGCGGCCTGATTAATCTCCCACCTTTTCACGTCGATATTGTCGCGCAAATCCTGCATTCTGCGCGGGATTTGTTCGTCACCGGCAAGGAGCTGTTCACGGTATTCCCGTTCAAGATCGGCCAGTTCGGCTTTACGTTTCAGCCAGGTGTTTTTGTTCGTCTGACATGCCTCAAAGGCCTGCTGTATGGTCACAGTGGTCACGTGTTTCTCTCCTGATTAATGCCGGAACGGCAAACTGTAGCAGCCCTGCACCTTACGCGGCGGTGGTGGCGCCACCGGCGCGGGGTCGGGTTTCTCCGGGGCGGCACGTATCACACCGTCAACCGACTCGATGGTGCGGAAAGTGGCCGAACATTCGATATTGGTACACTGGTGATAACGTTGTTTGACGTTTTCCGACAGATAACGGCTGGTACGGACGTGCGCGGTCTTTTTGCAGAACGGACAGTGAAACATAATTCAGCCCTCTGCCTGTTCGTGGTCTTTTGCGGCCAGTTCAGCGGCAAGCTTCATTCGTCTGGCCGGGCTTCTTAACAGCGCCATATCAACCCCGGTTATGACCGGGCGATTCATGCCCGTTACGGACAGAACCGGCTCCTGCTCCATATCGAAATGATACAGGGCTGACTGCAGATTCAGGGCATCGCCCAGCTCGCGGGTCACGGTCGCACGCGGCGAGGTTTCTCCGCTCATTTCCAGCGACCGTATACGCAACAGGAAGGCACGTAACAGTGCAGGGCTGATACCGGCCAGCACTTTCTTCCATTCGCTGTTGGCGTAAGTGGTGAATGCTTTTTCGTGGGCGCTGATATAAGCCGTACCGGAGGAGCATGCGCCAAGCATGGCGAGGCCTTTGTCTTTCTCCAGCTCGGTAATCAGACCGGTGAACTCATCAGCCAGTTCTCGGCTGGCGATACGTTTACTGTGTTCAGCTTTCAGTTCAGGAGTGAGGTTGCCGCGCAGGGTTCGAAAGCGGCTGCGCCAGTCCTGTTCGGCCTGTGCGCTTTCACTGAGGGCAGTCTGTCGTTCCTGCTCACAACGCTGAATGGAAGCCTCAATGTCGCTGAGTTTACCCATGCTGGCCGTGTGTGCGTCTTTTGCTTCATTAAGTGCGGCCAGCGCACCGGCAATACGTTGTTCCGCGCCTTCATCCTGTTTACTGATAACGGTCTGCATGGCTTTGATAATGAGTTCGGGTTTCATGTTCAGGCTCTCCGTGTGTTCAACCTGAAATGATTCTGACGCCTCCTGCACAACAACACGATTCATTGCCGTTGTCAGAGTGCTGGCACAAACAGACCTTAAAAA
>NZ_SZWV01000019.1:1779-3603 GCF_005280945.1 Citrobacter sp. wls718 | reverse complement strand
GGCTGGCCAGAGAAAGGTCGCAGGAAAACCTTACTCACCGTTTGTTTTTTTACTTATAACTATTCACCACTGTTCACCTTAAATAAAAAGATAAGTAATACAGTAAGTTAAAGGGTGAGCAGTTGAAGGTCTGACTGTTCACCGTCTGTTCACCACTGTTCACCCTTCAGTTTTTTCAGCCAGTCAGTCACTTAGACTTTTTAGTGATTAAAAATAATAAATATATATAAAAAAGTAATCAGCAATGGGCCACCGGTTTGCCAACGTTTGCCAAAAAACGGCCAACGTTTGCCACTGTATAAAAAACGCTCTGTTGTGTGGTGGAGCAGTACAAAATGACTTGTTGCCCTGAGGGAAAATATTCACAAAATAGAGAGCTACCCGAAGCCGGACGGACACGACCGGCACTGTATGGACTTTGTGAGGTAGCCCGATGCACACCGCTTTTTCTTCCCCGTCTTCTGCCCCTGCCGCCCCGCAGATGCCGGTTTCTGATACCGTTCACGAACGCTTTATCCGTCTGCCCGAAGTGATGCATCTGTGCGGCCTGTCCCGCTCGACCATTTACGACCTCATCAGCCGGGAAGCCTTCCCGAAACAAATCTCCCTCGGTGGGAAAAACGTGGCGTGGGCGCAGTCTGAAATCACCGCATGGATGGCAGATCGCATTGCCGAACGTAACCGGGGCTATGACGCATGATGATGATCGTTCAGCAAACAGCCCCTTTTTCTGGCTTGCTTCTTTTCGCCGTTTCCAGGTATAGTTTTCCCGCTGTCGCAAAATCGGCAGCCGGGCGTGAGAACCCGAGTTACTTCAAGGCGACACCGGACGCGCCATGCGTCTTTTTTTGTGTCTATGCCTATGTGCACCTGTTGTTTACGCATCGGTTCTTTAGCCGTTGCTGTATCTGCGTAATGGTGGCTCAGGCGGGGCAGCCCTCGGGCTGGCCGGTTCCCTTGAAGGCCGGTTTCTCACCCCCGTCTGGGCTACCACCCGAGCGTGAGAACTCCGGTGGTGGCGATAACCGCTACTTCAAGGAGGTTGCTCCTATGGCTACGACCCTCGCCCCGTCACACCCGCAGTTTGTCTTTGTGTTTGCCGCTGTTCGTCGCGCAGACCGTACCCCCCGTATTTGTATGCTCCGCACCATTGCCGGTGATGAGCACGCCGCACGCCTTTCCCTCGTTCGCGATTACGTCCTCTCGTTCGCTGGCCGCCTGCCGGTTGCGGAGGTGCGCGCATGAAACACACCACCATTACCGCCCGTGACCTCGAATGTCTGGAGCATATGCGCAATGTCGGCCAGCTCGTCGGCGACCTGATGCAGGTGCAGGACTGCGCGACCGTTCGTCGTGACCCGGCGCAGCAGTTACAGCTCACCTCCGTGATTTACCTCATGACCGCCCAGCTCGACGGCGTGGTCGAACGCTGCAATCAGCAGTGGCTGACCGGGGAGGGTAACGTATGAAAAAGCCATTACCGCCCGTATTACGCGCCGCGCTGTATCGTCGCGCCGTGGCCTGTGCATGGCTGACCCTGTGCGAACGCCAGCACCGCTACCCGCACCTCACCCTCGACGCGCTGGAAAGCGCCATTGCGACCGAGCTGGAGGGCTTCTATCTGCGCCAGCATGGTGAGGAAAAGGGCCGTCAGATTGCCTGTGCCCTGCTTGAAGATTTAATGGAAGCCGGACCACTCAAAGCCGCGCCGTCGCTGTCCTTTCTCGGGCTGGCCGTGATGGATGAGCTTTGCGCCCGTCATATCACCGCACCGGTACTGCACTGAGGGAGAAAACAACGATGAAAATGAACGTAACAGAAACG
>NZ_SZWV01000019.1:143-1647 GCF_005280945.1 Citrobacter sp. wls718 | reverse complement strand
CTTTGACGATAAAGAGGGGCGCGGCACGTGGTTCTGTAACCAGTGCGGCGCGGGTGACGAGCTTAAGCTGGTAGAAAAAGTGTTTGGCGTGACTCCCTCAGAGGCCGCCGGGAAGGTGAATGCCGTGACCGGCAATCTGTCGCCGGTTGCCCCGGAATTGATTGCGGCCGCAGAGGCCGAAACTGTGGCCGACCGCAAAGCGGCGGCTGCGCTGGCCGTCAGGCTCATGGAGAAAACCCGACCAGCCACCGGCAATGCCTACC
Source organism: Citrobacter sp. wls718 (assembly GCF_005280945.1). Taxonomy (NCBI): domain Bacteria; kingdom Pseudomonadati; phylum Pseudomonadota; class Gammaproteobacteria; order Enterobacterales; family Enterobacteriaceae; genus Citrobacter; species Citrobacter sp. wls718. The sequence continues at coordinate 1,384 of NZ_SZWV01000019.1, read as the reverse complement.
TCACCTGCAAGGGTTTCCCCGCTCTGGAATGTCTGACGCTCACCGCCATGCATAAAACCGGCGGCGTGACGTTCCGCGCCGGTGATGTGGTGGTGCCGCTGCATGACGATACCGGCGCACTGGTTAACCTTCAGCTTATCAATGCTGATGGTCTCAAACGCACCCTGAAAGGCGGAGCGGTAAAAGGGGCATGTCATATCATCGAAGGACAGAAACAGGCCGGAAAACGCCTGTGGATTGCGGAGGGTTATGCGACCGCGCTCACCGTGCATCACCTGACCAGGGAAACCGTCATGGTGGCGCTGTCCTCCGTGAACCTCCTTTCTCTGGCAAGCCTTGCCCGTCAGAAATATCCGGCCTGTCAGATTGTGCTGGCCGCTGACCGTGACCTGAACGGCGACGGCCAGAGCAAAGCCGCTGCGGCCGCAGATGCCTGTGAGGGCATTGTTGCCCTGCCGCCGGTGTTCGGTGACTGGAATGATGCGTTTATGCAGAAAGGTGAAGAGGCCACGCGCAAGACTATTTATGACGCCATCCGGCCACCGGCTGACAGCCCGTTCAGCACCATGAGCGAGGCGGAATTTACCGCCATGAGCGCCAGCGACAAGGCTCTGCGGGTGCATGAGCACTACGGCGAAGCGCTGGCGGTGGATGCGAACGGCCAGCTCCTGTCCCGCTATGAAAACGGCATCTGGAAAAATATCCCTGCCGCCACTTTTTCACGGAATGTGGCTGATTTATTCCAGCGCTTACGCGCCCCGTTCTCGTCCGGGAAAATTGCCTCGGTGGTGGAGACCCTGAAATTGATTATTCCGCAGCAGGATACACCGGCGCGCCGTCTGATTGGCTTTCGCAACGGGGTACTCGATACTCAAAGCGGCGTATTCAGCCCGCACCACAAATCGCACTGGCTGCGCACGTTGTGCGATGTGGATTTCACCCCGCCGGTGGAAGGGGAAACGCTGGAGACGCACGCGCCGAACTTCTGGCGCTGGCTCGACCGTGCAGCCGGTAAAAATCCACAAAAACGCGACGTGATTCTGGCCGCGCTGTTTATGGTGCTGGCGAACCGCTACGACTGGCAGCTCTTTCTCGAAGTGACCGGTCCCGGCGGCAGCGGGAAAAGCATTCTGGCCGAAATAGCGACGATGCTCGCCGGGGAAGATAACGCCACCTCGGCCACCATCGAGACGCTGGAATCCCCCCGCGAGCGCGCGGCGCTGATTGGCTTCTCGCTGATA
>NZ_SZWV01000019.1:0-133 GCF_005280945.1 Citrobacter sp. wls718 | reverse complement strand
ATATCGACACACTGGAAGACCCGCGCAAGCGTGCCTCCCTGATTGGCTTCTCGCTTATTCGTCTGCCTGACCAGGAAAAATGGAGCGGTGACGGCGCAGGACTCAAGGCCATTACCGGCGGCGATGCGGTCTC
>NZ_SZWV01000020.1:110566-125318 GCF_005280945.1 Citrobacter sp. wls718 | reverse complement strand
TTACGACCGTAGTCGAAAGAACCGGCATCAGCGAATTTCAGACCCGCAAACGCCACACGGGTCCAGGAGTTGTTTTCACTTTCAGCCGCGTTACCCTGAATCTGGTATTCCCACTGGCCGTAACCGGTCAGTTGGTCGTTAACCTGAGTTTCGCCTTTGAAGCCGATACGCATGTAAGTCTTGTCACCATCATCACCTTTGTTATCGGAGAAATAGTGCAGACCGTCGACTTTACCGTACAGGTCTAATTTGTTGCCGTCTTTGTTGTAAATTTCAGCCGCATTCGCGGTACCTGCTACCAGCAGAGCTGGGACCAGGAGGGACAGTACTTTGACTTTCATGTTATTAACCCTCTGTTATATGCCTTTATTGCTTTTTTTATGCCACTGCATACTGATTACGTTCATTAACCAGTCGGCAACTTCATTCTCCGCAAAAACACAGAATAATCCAACACGAATATGATACTAAAACTTTAAAGGTGTTTCATTTATCTACATAGATGTTTCAAAATGTTAATATCAGGGAACTTTTTAAAAATCAAAAAATGAGCAAAATAAGCACAAATAGTCAAGAAGCATACATATAACGATATAAATCAACTAATTGCATTCAAAAAACTCATAGCACTGAATGACAAAACAAAATCTTCACTCGCAACTAAAATAGCACTGCTATCATCATTAACTTTATTTATTACCGTCATTCATTCTTGAATGTCTGTTTACCCCTATTTCAACCGAATGCTCTGCGTTCGGTTTTTTTTACCCTAATTTACACAAAACTGACAGTCCTGTGCTACCAACCAAAAACTATAACAATTATTAACTATTTCTTTGTGTATTAATCACACCTAAGCTTATCTAATAATTTCTTGTTATTTAATGCTAATTTCTTAGGTTCAAGATTTCTATTTGTACCTGACACGGTGGGCTGTACAGATTGACCACGCCGTGACGAAGCAAGATGTGCGGTAAACACATGCCATGCGTCCGGTGCTGCGAGAGTATGGCAATTCATCCATTACCCTTTATACTGCCCCTTCATCTTAAGCATCGTTCTAACAGGTCTTAAACACGAATGAGTCAGTCAGACACAACGGCTTCTACCCGATTTTCCCTACTTCCGGGAAGTATTACCCGTTTCTTCTTATTACTGATCGTTGTGCTGTTAGTGATGATGGGCGTGATGGTCCAGAGCGCGGTCAACACCTGGCTAAAAGATAAGAGCTATCAGATTGTCGATATCACGCATGCCATCCATAAACGAGTAGATACCTGGCGGTACGTCACGTGGCAAATTTATGACAATATTGCCGCCACCCCGCAATCCGCCACAGCGGATGGACTACAAGAAACCCGTTTGAAACAAGATATCTACTATCTTGAGAAACCACGCAGAAAAACCGAAGCGCTTATTTTTGGCTCGCATGACAGCTCAACGCTGGAGATGACCCAGCGTATCTCAACCTACCTGGATACCCTGTGGGGAGCCGAGAATGTCCCGTGGTCAATGTATTATCTCAATGGCCAGGACAACAGCCTGATCCTGATTTCGACGTTGCCACTGAAAGATCTGACCTCCGGCTTTAAAGAGTCGACGATTGGTAATATCGTCGATTCGCGCCGCGCAGAAATGCTACAGCAGGCCAATGCGCTGGATGAACGTGAAAGCTTCTCCTCGCTGCGCCGCCTGGTCTGGCAAAACGGCCATTACTTCACGCTGCGTACCACCTTTAATCAGCCGGGACATCTGGCCACCGTGGTGGCGTTTGACCTGCCCATTAATGATCTGATCCCGCCAGGCATGCCGCTGGACAGTTTTCATTTGGAACCTGATGCCACCTCAACGGTCGAGCACAGTAATGAAAAAGAGTCGCCTGACAGCGTCAGTATCAGCTTCAATAACGCCAAAATTGAGATTTCATCGGCGCTAAACTCAACGGATATGCGACTGGTCTGGCAGGTCCCGTTCGGTTCATTGCTGCTCGACACCTTGCAAAATATCCTGCTGCCGCTGTTGCTGAACATCGCATTGCTGGCACTGGCGTTGTTTGGCTATACCACCTTTCGCCACCTCCCTGCCCGCTCGACCGACGTGGCGCCAAATCTTGCCGCCAATAATGAATTACGCGTTTTGCGAGCAATCAACGAAGAGATTGTTTCACTGCTGCCGCTGGGCTTATTGGTGCACGACCAGGAGGCTAACCGTACGGTCATCAGCAATAAAATTGCCGACCACCTGCTGCCGCATTTGAATTTGCAAAACATAACCAGCATGGCTGAGCAACATCAGGGCGTGATCCAGGCCACCATTAATAATGAACTGTATGAAATCCGACTGTTCCGCAGCCAGATATCACCGCGTACGCAGATCTTTATTATTCGCGACCAGGACAAAGAAGTGCTGGTGAATAAAAAACTGAAACAAGCCCAGCGCCTGTATGAGAAAAATCAGCAGGCCCGCGCCGCATTTATGCAGAATATCGGCAGTGCCCTGAAAGATCCGGCCAGAATACTGGCCGTTAATGCCGCCGCACTCAATACGCCTGACAGCCAAAAACTGGCAAATCAGGCCGATGTGCTGGTGCAAATGGTTGATGAAATTCAGTTGGCCAATATTCTCGAGAGCGACAGCTGGAAAAGCGAGTCCACGTTGTTCTCCGTTCAAACGTTAATTGATGAAGTGGTGCCTGACGTTCTGCCGGTCATTAAACGCAAAGGCCTGCAGCTGCTGATTAAAAATAACCTCAGCGCCAGCGATGAACGCCGCGGCGACCGTGACGCCCTGCGCCGTATTCTGCTGCTGTTGATTCAATACGCGGTAACCACCACGCAAATTGGGAAAATTACCCTCGAAGTTGACCAGGATGAATCAGAGGCAGAGCGCCTTACCTTCCGTATTCTGGATACTGGTGAAGGCGTAACGTTGAATGAAATTGATAATCTACATTTTCCGTTCATCAATGAAACGCAGGGCGATCGCTATGGCAAAGCCAACCCGCTGACGTTTTGGCTATGCGATCAGCTGGCCCGTAAACTGGGCGGGCACCTGAATATCAAAGCGCGTGAAGAACTTGGAACGCGTTATATCGTCCATGTTAAAATGCCGCTGCATGACCAACATGCTGACATTGAAGAGCGCCTGTTGGATGACGTCTGCGTAATGGTTGATGTCACCTCCAGTGAGGTACGTAGCATCGTATTACGTCAGTTAGAAAACTGGGGAGCCACCTGCATCACGCCCGATGAACGGTTGAGTAGTCAAGAATATGATCTCTTTTTAACTGATAATCCGTCTAATCTTACTGCCTCGGGCTTGCTTTTAAGCGATGATGAGTCTGGCGTACGCAAAATTGGCCCTGGTCAGCTGCGCGTCAACTTTAATATGAGCAATGCTATGCAGGAAGCTGTCCTCGAGCTAATAGAAGAGCAGCTGGCGCAGGAAGAGATCCAGGAAATCCCCCTCGGCGGAGATGAAAACGCCGAACTTCATGCCAGTGGTTACTATGCACTCTTTGTAGACACAGTACCGGATGATGTTAAGAGGTTGTATACTGAGGCGGAAACCAGCGATTTCGCTGCGTTAGCCCAAACCGCCCATCGCCTGAAAGGCGTGTTTGCCATGCTTAATCTGGTACCCGGCAAGCAGTTATGTGAAGCGCTGGAACATCTTATTCAAGAAAAAGATGCTCCAGGTATAGAAAAGTACATCAGCGACATTGACACTTACGTCAAGAGCTTGCTGTAGCAAGGTAGCCCAATACATGAACACTATGAACGTAATTATTGCCGATGACCATCCGATTGTACTGTTCGGTATTCGTAAATCACTTGAGCAAATCGAATGGGTGAACGTTGTCGGCGAATTTGAAGACTCCACTGCACTGATCAACAATTTGCCGAAATTAGACGCGCATGTGTTGATAACCGATCTCTCTATGCCGGGAGATAAATACGGTGACGGGATCACGTTAATTAAATACATCAAACGCCATTTCCCGAGCCTGTCGATCATCGTCCTGACCATGAACAACAACCCGGCGATCCTCAGCGCGGTGCTGGATCTCGACATTGAAGGGATCGTGCTGAAACAGGGTGCGCCAACGGATCTGCCAAAAGCACTGGCGGCGCTGCAAAAAGGCAAGAAATTTACCCCAGAAAGCGTTTCTCGTTTGCTGGAGAAAATCAGTGCCAGCGGGTATGGTGACAAACGTCTTTCGCCGAAAGAGAGCGAAGTTCTGCGCCTGTTCGCGGAAGGTTTCCTGGTCACTGAAATCGCCAAAAAGCTCAACCGCAGCATTAAAACCATCAGTAGCCAGAAAAAGTCCGCGATGATGAAACTGGGCGTTGAAAACGATATCGCCCTGCTGAATTATCTCTCGTCCGTGACGCTAAGCCCGTCCGACAAAGACTGATTCCTTTTACCATCAACATGCCTGATGGCGCTACGTTTATCCGGCCTACGAACGATACCTCATTGAGGTATGTTCCGTAGGCCGGATAAGGCAAACGCCGCCATCCGGCATTTTTTATCCCCGCGTTTTTCTCACTCTTTCCGCATACACCGTCAGCGTCTGCTTCAGCACATCCAACGTCACCGGCTTGGATAAGCAACTATCCATCCCTGACTCCAGACAACGCTGCTTCTCTTCTGCCAGTGCGTTCGCCGTTACGCCAACCACCGGCAGTGTGAGCCCCAGCTGACGAATGCGTTGCGTCAGGCGGTAACCGTCCATATTCGGCATGTTGACGTCGCTCAACACGATATCGATATGATTTTTGCTCAACACATTGAGCGCATCCACACCGTCATTGGCGGTTTTGCACTGATACCCCAACGATCCCAGCTGATCGGCCAACAAGCGGCGGTTGATCGGATGATCGTCAACCACCAGAATCATCATGTCATCGTGGGTACTGCCGATTTTATCCGGGGCAGGCAGCGCGCTGGAGAGATTTTCATCCTCCAGCTCAACGCGATATATATGCGCCAGCAGCGCAGGCAGCTCGTGCGGTGAGGCCACGCTGTGCACCCACTCACCCGGCGCTCTCTCCTGCGGAATGCCGATATGTCGGCGACAGAAAATCACCGCGGCGCGTCCCTGCCATGCCTGTTCCTGCACATCATCGGCAATCAGCACGTCATCAGCGTCGGGTTGCTGACCTTCATAGCGCAGCACCGTCATCCCGTTACGCGTCAGGCTGGCTTCGATAAAGCGATACAGTGAAGCATTACGTACCGCCAGCCAGCAGCGGGTATTGGCCAGCCCTTCCACACTTTTCTTCAGCGGATACTGCGCACCATACAGTGGAATGCGCACCGTAAACTGGCTGCCCATTCCGGGTTCGGAATCGACGGATATATCACCATCCATCATGCTGATCAGTTTTTCACAAATCGCCAGCCCCAATCCGGTCCCCTGGAAATTACGCTGAACCCCGGTGCCGACCTGAAAGAACGGATCGAACAGACGCACGACTTCTTTGGCCGGAATACCCACGCCGGTATCACGTACGCGAATACTGAGATAATCACCATGACGCTGCACATGCAGCACAATGCAGCCGGTATCGGTGAACTTAATCGCATTGCTCAACAGATTAGAGATCACCTGCTGCAAGCGCATGGGATCGCCATTCAACGCCACCGGCACATCCGGTTCGATGAAACAGTACAATCCCAGCTGCTTACGTACCACCAGCGGCAGGTAGTTGGCCGTTATGTGGTTCATCACCTCGCGCGGTGAAAACTCACGCGGCTCAATCTTAAGCTGTTCAGATTCAATTTTTGAGAAGTCGAGAATATCGCTGATAATTTTCAGCAGCAGGCTGGAGGAGTTGTTCATCGCCGTGACCAACCGATCGACACCACTCGGCAACTCTTTGGTTTGCAGCAAATCCAGGTTGCCGATAATGCCGTACAGCGGCGTACGCAGCTCATGGCTGACCGTGGCGAGGAACATCGATTTAGACTGGCTAGCCTGCTCCGCTGCCTGCGCCATCTCCTGCAGCGACTCTTCCATTTTGACACGTGCGCTAACATCAACCAGTACGCAAATCGCCACGTTTTCATTGCGATAGCGCGAATGCACAAAGCTGATTTGCAGATTGGTATTGTTGCTGGTGAGCACATCAACGAAATTAACCTGCTGACCGCAGATGATCTGTGTGAGCCGCTGCCTGTCCTCGTGGGTCAACATATTCAGATAGGTATGCGCCAACTCGTTACTCAGGATGTTAATACCGTCGATAGTGCGCAGAATACAAATACCGACTGGCGCAGAGGCAACAATTTTACGGTTAAACTGTTCATGTTCTTCCAGACGCTGGGCATCGCTTTCCGCAGGGATAAAAATACGTCGCTCATACATACGTGCCAGCATAAACAACGCCGCGCCCACCAGCACATTCAACAGAATAGCGTTGAGGATCAACATGCGAATACGTTCCAGCACCAGATCGACCGGGACGGAATACACAATACTGAGCGATGATGGCGGCAGATTTTTCTTCAGCACCAGCTCGCGAAAACCCGGCGTATAACCAAACCAGGAACGCTCCTGCATCCAACGCGGTTCAGCTTTGATCGTCCCCTCAGGGCCAGCCAGCGAAATCAGCGCGTGACCATTTTCATCAAGGATAGTCACGCCCATCGGCAGATTACCCGGCGTGAAGAAGTTTTCCATACGAATCGGCTGCTCAACGCCGAGTAGCGCCTGCAGGCGATTAGCCAGATACACCGGCGTCAGCGCATAAAAATAGCCCACGCCCGGACGCGGCCCCTGGCTTATCCAGAACAGGTTATTGCCGTTTTCGTCCTGCGGCGCATTGCGGTACTTAACGATGCGTTCATGCAACGCTTTCAACGCCTCATCGCGTTCAACGGGCATATCACGCAGACCAAAGTTGGCCATACACAGGTTATCGCTGCCGATCAGAAACACGCGGTTTAAGTCATAGGCGGCGGAGAAATTGTCGCGCCAGTAGCGCATAAACCACGCCAGCGATTCCAGTGAACCACGCCAGGCGTTGCCCATCACCGCACAGTCGGAATCAGCAAACAGCGGCTCAAAATTGGGCACCACGGTTTTGTCATCCCGCGCCCGCAGCGACATCACGCCGTTTTCCGCTGTTAAGCGGTTCTCTGCAATATATTTCAGCTCTTTGATCACATCAGACGTGCGCTGAATGTAGCGCTGCGCCTGATCGGAGCTAAGCGTAAACTCCTGACGGATCTCCGATTCTCGCTGATGCAGCGCATTCACAATGTAGAACACACTCGCAAAAGCAATCAGAAGCCAGACCAGCAGCGCCAGCGCTCTGAATAGGTAGCGTGAGACTTTTAGGGTTGCATGAACAGAAGCAAGGTATTTCAAAGGGGCGAAGCTCCGCCTCAGGGTATGAATAAGTGTGGTTAAGGTAGCGGTAAATGCCCGGCGTCGCAATGCCCTCTCTTTACGGGAATATGATACACCGCTGAGAAAACATTATCTTAACCCCTGATAATCGTCGTTTGACTTAAATACCTTGTACGGATGTCAGAATGCCCGACCTGAAATGGCTGACGCGTCGTTTAACCCCGCGACGTTTACGCAACCAAATGATCATGATGGCCATTCTGATGGTGACAGTACCGACGATATCCATTGGTTATATCGTAGAAACCGAAGGCCGTTCAGCAGTCTTATCTGAAAAAGAGAAAAAACTGTCATCAGTGTTAGCCCTGCTAAACGATGCCTTGGGCGATCGTTTTAGCGACTATGCAAATTTGCCGCGTGACGCGCGCATTCGTGCGCTTAATCAGGCGCTGGGCCCCATCACCGAGCGCATCACACAGGCGTTTCCCGGCGTGGGCGCGGGCTACTACCACAAAGCCCTCGATGCCGTGATCACCTACTCCCCTTCTGCGCTTTATCAGGGCAATGTGGGACTCACTATCTCACCTGACCACCCAGGACGTGACGTGATGAGCACCCAGTCGGCCATCGTCGTCTCAGGCCAACAGGTGCGCGGCGACATCCTTAATTCAATGCTACCGATCAAACGTCATGGTGAGGTTATTGGCTATATCTGGGCCAACGAACTGACGGAAGATATTCGCCAGCAAGCGAGAAAAATGGACGTCAGAATCGTCGCCGTGCTGGCGGTAGGACTGCTCATCAGCCTGCTGCTGATCGTGCTGTTCTCCCGCCGTCTCAGCGCCAATATCGACATCATCACCGACGGTCTGTTAACGCTGGGACAAAAGACGCCAACCCGACTGCCAGAATTGCCCGGCGAACTGGGGCAAATTAGCCGCAGCGTCAATGCGCTGGCGCAAACGCTGCTGGAAACCAAAACCCTTAACGATCTGATTATTGAAAACGCCGCCGACGGGGTGATTGCTATCGACAGGCAGGGTGATGTCACCACGATGAACCCCGCAGCGGAACAAATTACCGGTTACACGTTGCATGAGTTAGTCGGGCAACCTTATGCCAGGATTTTTTCCAACACCCCATTTTCCAGCCCGGTGCTGGATACGCTGGAACATGGTACCGAACATGTCGCTCAGGAAGTCAGCTTTCCCGGACGCGACCGTGTCATTGAGATAAGCGTCACTTCCAGCCGGATCCATAATGCACACGGTGAACTGATCGGCGCATTGGTTTTCTTCTCCGATTTAACCGCCCGTAAAGAGACCCAGCGGCGACTGGCACAAACTGAACGGCTTGCCACCCTCGGCGAACTGATGGCCGGAGTGGCTCATGAAGTGAGAAATCCGCTGACGGCAATCCGTGGTTATGTGCAGATTATCCGCCAACAAACGACCTTGCCGGAGCATCAGGAATATTTATCCGTGGTGCTGAACGAGATTGACTCAATCAACAGGGTCATTCAGCAACTGTTGGATTTTTCTCGTCCGCGACGCAGCAAATGGCAGCAGGTACAGCTCAATACGCTGATTGCAGAAACGCTGATCCTGGTTCAAACCGCTGGTATTCAGGCGCGCATTAATTTTACCACGGAGTTACACCCCAACCTGCCGGCGATCGTTGCCGATCGCGAGTTACTTAAGCAGGTGATCCTCAACATTTTAATCAACGCGGTACAAGCCATCAGCGCACGCGGTGACATTAAGATCCGTACCTGGCAATACGCGGCGTCACAACAGGCGGTGACCATCGAGGATAACGGCTGCGGCATCGATATTGCGCTGCAGAAAAAAATATTTGATCCGTTCTTCACCACCAAAGCCTCGGGAACAGGGCTTGGTCTGGCCCTCAGCCAGCGGATTATTAACGCCCATCAGGGCGATATTCGCGTCGCCAGCATGCCGGGCTGCGGTGCAACCTTCACCCTTATTTTACCGACTCATCCGCAGGAAACCCCGTCAGAATGAAAACCACCTACCGTATTCTCATCGTTGATGATGAAGCCAATGTTTGCCGTATGCTGACTACCGCGTTTTCTCTGCAAGGACATGAGACGCACAGCGCCTGCGACGGTGAGGCTGGCCTGGCGCTGTTTAACGAAAAGCAGCCTGACGTAGTGTTGATGGACATTCGCATGCCGGTCATGGACGGTATTGAGGCACTGAAAGCCATGCGTACTCAGCAACCGCGTATCCCCGTCATTTTGATGACTGCTTACGCTGAAGTCGAAACGGCGGTAGAAGCCTTACGCAGCGGCGCATTTGATTACGTGATCAAACCTTTCGATCTGGATGAGCTTAACCTGGTTATCCAGCGCGCGTTGCAGCTACAGGCGATGAAGCAGGAGATCCGCAACCTGCATAAAGCGCTAAGCACCAGCTGGCAATGGGGGCATATCCTGACCAACAGCCCGCTAATGCAGGATATCTGTAAAGATACGGCGAAAATCGCCCTCTCGCAGGCCAGCGTGTTGGTAAGCGGTGAGAGCGGCACCGGAAAAGAGCTGATCGCCCGGGCAATCCACTACAACAGCCGACGCGCCAACGGTCCTTTTATCAAAATCAACTGCGCCGCCCTGCCGGAATCGTTACTGGAAAGCGAGCTGTTCGGTCATGAAAAGGGGGCGTTTACCGGGGCGCAAACGCTACGCCAGGGTTTATTCGAACGCGCCCATCAGGGTACGCTTTTCCTTGATGAAATTGGCGAAATGCCACCAGGCCTGCAGGCGAAGCTGCTGCGCATTTTGCAGGAAAGAGAATTTGAACGCATCGGCGGGCATCAAACCATTCGCGTCGATATCCGCATTATCGCCGCCACCAACCGTAGCCTGCAAACAATGGTGAAAGCAGGCACTTTCCGCGAAGATCTGTTTTATCGTTTGAATGTCATCCACCTTCAGCTGCCACCGTTACGTGAGCGGCGGGAAGATATCGCCCTGCTGGCCAACCATTTTTTACAAAAATTCAGTTCTGAGAATCAGCGCGATATCATCGATATCGACCCAACGGCAATGTCGATCCTCAGTGCCTGGTCGTGGCCGGGCAATATCCGTGAACTCTCCAATGTGATTGAACGCGCGGTGGTAATGAACACCGGCGCGGTGATTTTTGCCGACGATCTTCCCGACCAGTTCCGTTCACCCGTCAGCGCAATAACCGAAGTAAAACCCACTCAAACGGGGGAACGTAGCCTGAAAGAAGAAATTAAACGCGAGGAAAAACGGATCATCGTGGAGGTTCTTGAACAACAGGACGGAAACCGCACCCGCACGGCGCTGATGCTGGGTATCAGCCGACGCGCCCTGATGTATAAACTTCAAGAATATGACATCGACCCGACAGGGGTTTGAGACAGAAAGTTGCTATGCAGAATTTTGCACACTGCGCAAAACTCTGCATAGCCCCCCCATCACTATCACATAGCCTGAGAACAAATAACCCTACAGATTCAATGAATTAACGATATTCCTTTCTATTTCACCATTCTGGCATCCCGCTTGCAATTCCCTGATGTACCCAAAATGGACCAGGCAACAGGGAAATAGAATGAAAACAAAACTTCTTACCTTACAAGACGCTACACATTTCTTTCGCGACGGCATGACCATCATGGTCGGGGGCTTTATGGGCGTAGGTACCCCACCCCGTTTGGTTGAAGCTTTACTTGAGTCCGGCGTCAGAGACCTGACACTTATCGCTAACGATACCGCCTTTGTCGATACCGGGATCGGGCCGCTGATCGTCAATGGCCGTGTGAGCAAAGTGATTGCTTCGCACATTGGCACCAATCCTGAAACCGGTCGACGCATGATTGCCGGTGAAATGGAGGTTCAACTGGTGCCGCAAGGTACCCTGATAGAGCAAATCCGCTGCGGCGGCGCCGGGCTTGGCGGTTTTCTGACACCTACCGGCGTCGGCACCATTGTCGAAGACGGCAAGCAGACCCTGACGCTTGATGGCAAAACCTGGCTGCTTGAACGCCCGTTGCGTGCAGACCTGGCGCTGATTCGTGCGCACCGCGCAGACATACTTGGCAACCTCACCTATCAACTCAGCGCGCGCAATTTCAACCCACTGATCGCCCTTGCCGCCGACCTCACGCTGGTGGAGCCGGATGAAATGGTCGAAATAGGTGAGCTTCTCCCTGACCAGATAATCACCCCCGGCGCCGTTATCGACCACATCATTTCCCCTCTGGAGGCCTGATTATGGATGCTAAACAACGTATTGCGCGCCGCGTGGCGCAAGAACTTCGCGACGGCGACGTGGTGAACTTAGGTATCGGTCTGCCGACGATGGTCGCCAACTACCTGCCAGCCGATATCCACATTACCTTGCAGTCCGAGAACGGTTTTCTCGGGTTGGGTCCGGTCACCACCGCCCATCCCGATCTGGTCAACGCCGGTGGGCAACCGTGTGGTATTTTGCCCGGTGCCGCAATGTTTGATAGCGCCATGTCATTCGCGTTAATTCGCGGCGGCCATGTTGATGCCTGTGTCCTCGGTGGGTTGCAGGTTGATGAACAGGCTAACCTCGCCAACTGGGTGGTTCCCGGTAAGATGGTGCCCGGTATGGGCGGCGCAATGGATCTGGTCACCGGCGCGCGTAAAGTCATTATCGCCATGGAACATTGTGCGAAAGATGGCGCGGCTAAAATTCTCCGCCATTGCACCATGCCACTGACGGCCCAGCACGCGGTACATATGCTGGTCACCGAACTCGCCGTTTTCCGCTTCATTGACGGTAAAATGTGGCTGACAGAAATCGCGGAAGGCTGCGATATCACCGCCCTGCGTGAGAAAACCGACGCACAATTTGCTGTCGCCACCGACCTGGTCATCCTGCGAGGTGACGTATGATTGGCCGTATGTCACGCTTTATGACGCGTTTCGTCAGCCGCTGGCTGCCCGACCCGCTGATCTTCGCCATGCTGCTGACGCTGATAACGTTCGCCATTGCGCTGTGGTTGACGCCGCAAACACCGATCAGCATGGTCAAGTTTTGGGGAGACGGCTTCTGGAATCTGCTGGCATTTGGTATGCAGATGGCGCTGATCATCGTCACCGGCCACGCGCTGGCCAGCTCCGGTCCGGTTAAAAGTCTGCTGCGCACCGCCGCTTCAGCCGCTAAAACCCCCACACAGGGCGTTATGCTGGTGACATTCTTTGCCGCGGTCGCTAGCGTCATCAACTGGGGCTTTGGTCTGGTGGTGGGAGCGATGTTTGCTCGTGAAGTCGCCCGTCGGGTACCCGGCTCTGACTACCCGCTGCTGATTGCCTGCGCCTACATCGGCTTTCTGACCTGGGGTGGCGGCTTCTCCGGCTCAATGCCGTTGCTGGCAGCAACGCCGGGCAACCCGGTCGAGCACGTTGCCGGGTTAATTCCGGTCAGCGACACCCTGTTTACCGATTTCAATATTTTCATCACTCTGGCGCTCATTGTGGTCATGCCGTTCATCACACGCATGATGACGCCGAAACCGTCTGATGTGGTAAGCATCGATCCAAAATTATTGCTGGAAGAAGATGATTTCCAGAAGAAACTCCCGCCAGACGCACCGCCGTCCGAGCGTCTGGAAGAGAGCCGTATTCTGACGCTGATCATTGGCGGACTGGGGATTGCTTACCTGGCACTGTATTTCGCCGACAAGGGTTTCAACCTCACCATCAACACCGTCAACCTGATGTTTATGATTGCCGGTCTGCTGCTGCACAAAACGCCAATGGCCTATATGCGTGCCGTCAGCGCCGCCGCCCGCAGCACCGCGGGGATCCTGGTACAGTTCCCCTTCTACGCCGGGATCCAACTAATGATGGAGCATTCCGGTCTCGGCGGGCTGATTACCGAATTCTTCATCGACGTCGCCAACAAAGACACCTTCCCATTAATGACTTTCTTCAGTTCCGCGCTGATTAACTTTGCCGTGCCATCAGGTGGCGGACACTGGGTTATTCAGGGACCGTTCGTGTTGCCTGCCGCGCAGGCGCTCGGTGCCGACCTGGGTAAATCGGTGATGGCCATCGCCTACGGCGAGCAGTGGATGAACATGGCGCAACCGTTCTGGGCATTACCTGCGCTGGCTATCGCCGGGCTGGGTGTGCGCGACATTATGGGCTACTGCATCACCGCCCTGCTTTTCTCCGGCGTCATTTTCGTCATTGGATTGACCTTGTTCTGACGGCAACCACTTATTTAAGGGAACAGAAAAATGAAAAATTGTGTCATCGTCAGTGCGGCGCGTACCGCAATTGGTAACTTTAATGGTTCACTGGCCACCACCGGCGCCGTCGAACTCGGAGCAACCGTGATTAAAGCCGCGCTAGAGCGCGCCCGCCTTGACCCACTCCGGGTTGACGAGGTGATCATGGGCAACGTGCTGCAGTCTGGTTTAGGACAGAACCCTGCACGCCAGGCGCTGTTAAAAAGCGGTCTCGCCGACACCGTATGCGGTTTTACCCTCAACAAAGTGTGCGGCTCGGGCCTCAAAAGCGTGGCGCTTGCCGCTCAGGCAATCCAGGCCGGACAGGCTCAGGCAATTGTCGCCGGTGGCATGGAAAACATGAGCCAGGCACCGTACCTGTTAGACGCCAAAGCCCGCTGGGGATATCGCCTCGGGGACGGACAGTTGTCAGATGTAATCCTGCGCGACGGTCTGATCTGCGCCGAGCATGGCTACCATATGGGGATCACCGCTGAAAACGTTGCCAAGGAGTATGGCATTAGTCGGGAGATGCAGGATGAACTGGCGCTGATGTCGCAGCGTAAAGCGGTATCGGCAATAGAGTCAGGCGCATTTGAGGCAGAGATCGTCCCGGTGAGTGTGGTATCGCGGAAAAAAGCGATCATGTTTGATCGTGATGAATTCCCCAAAGCCGACTCTACGGCGGAAGGCCTTGCCGCATTACGTCCGGCCTTCGACAAAGCGGGTACCGTCACGGCCGGTAACGCTTCGGGGATCAACGACGGTGCCGCCGCGCTGGTAATCATGGAAGAAGCGGCGGCGCTGGCTGCTGGGCTGAAGCCGCTGGCGCGGATCAAAGCCTATGCCGGCGGCGGCGTCGCACCCGCCATCATGGGCATGGGGCCGGTTCCGGCGACGCAAAAAGTGCTGCAACTGAGCGGGCTTCAATTGTCTGATATCGACCTGATTGAAGCCAATGAGGCGTTTGCCGCACAGTTTCTGGCAGTAGGGAAAACGCTGGGATTTGATGCACAAAAGGTGAATGTCAACGGCGGAGCAATCGCGCTTGGGCACCCTATCGGCGCCAGCGGGGCGCGTATTCTGGTCACGTTGCTTCACGCGCTACAAGCGCGGGATAAAACTCTCGGACTGGCT
>NZ_SZWV01000020.1:73505-110416 GCF_005280945.1 Citrobacter sp. wls718 | reverse complement strand
TGCTTCAGGCGCGATATCATCGTCCCCTTCCGCAGCACTTCCGTCGATAGAATCCAGTTCTTCGTCATCAACCGGTTCAGCTACACGTTGCAGACCCACCACGTTTTCATCATCCGCCGTGCGGATGAGGATAACGCCCTGGGTGTTACGCCCAACCACGCTGATTTCCGACACGCGAGTACGCACCAACGTACCCGCATCGGTGATCATCATGATCTGGTCGCTATCGGTCACCTGCACCGCGCCAACAACGGAACCGTTGCGTTCGGTGACTTTGATGGAGATAACGCCCTGCGTCGCACGCGACTTGGTCGGATACTCTTCTGCCGCAGTACGCTTACCATAACCGTTTTGCGTCACGGTCAGGATAGCGCCTTCGCCACGTGGAATAATCAGAGAAACGACTTTGTCTTCGCCCGCCAGTTTGATACCACGTACGCCGGTCGCAGTACGACCCATCGCACGAACGGCGTCTTCTTTGAAGCGCACCACTTTACCCGCGGCAGAGAACAGCATCGCTTCGTCAGACCCGGAGGTCAGATCCACGCCAATCAGCTCGTCGCCTTCATTCAGGTTAACCGCAATAATACCGGCTGAACGTGGACGGCTGAACTCGGTCAGCGCCGTTTTCTTCACGGTACCGCTAGCGGTTGCCATAAAGACGTTCACGCCCTCTTCGTACTCGCGTACCGGCAGAATCGCGGTGATACGTTCGTTGGCTTCCAGCGGCAGCAGGTTGACGATTGGACGTCCACGCGCACCACGGCTCGCTTCCGGCAGCTGATAGACCTTCATCCAGTACAGACGACCACGGCTGGAGAAGCACAGGATCGTGTCGTGGGTGTTGGCCACCAGCAGGCGGTCGATGAAGTCTTCTTCTTTAATACGTGCTGCTGATTTACCCTTACCGCCACGACGCTGTGCTTCGTAATCGGTTAACGGCTGATATTTAACGTAACCCTGGTGAGACAAGGTCACGACAACATCTTCCTGGGTGATCAGATCTTCGATATTGATGTCAGCGCTGTTGGCGGTGATTTCAGTGCGACGCTCATCACCGAACTGCTCGCGAACCAGCTCCATCTCTTCACGGATCACTTCCATCAGGCGATCGGCGCTGCCCAAAATGTGCAGCAATTCAGCGATCTGCTCCAGCAGCTCTTTGTATTCGTCGAGCAGTTTTTCATGCTCAAGGCCGGTCAGTTTCTGCAAGCGCAGATCCAAAATTGCCTGGGCTTGCTGTTCAGTCAGGTAGTACTGACCGTCACGCACGCCAAACTCAGGTTCCAGCCATTCAGGACGGGCAGCGTTATCACCGGCACGTTCCAGCATCGCCGATACGTTACCCAGCTCCCACGAACGGGCAACCAGTCCGGCTTTCGCTTCAGCCGGGGTCGGCGCACGACGGATCAGTTCAATGATCGGATCGATGTTGGCCAGTGCAATCGCTAACGCTTCAAGGATGTGGGCACGATCGCGGGCTTTACGCAGTTCAAAAATAGTACGGCGAGTAACCACTTCACGACGGTGACGCACAAACGCAGCGATAATATCTTTCAGGTTCATGATCTTCGGCTGACCATGGTGCAGCGCAACCATGTTAATACCGAAGGAAACCTGCAGCTGGGTCTGGGAGTAAAGGTTGTTGAGAACCACTTCCCCGACCGCGTCACGTTTGACTTCAATCACGATGCGCATACCGTCTTTATCAGACTCGTCACGCAGCGCGCTGATGCCTTCAACGCGTTTGTCTTTTACCAACTCGGCAATTTTCTCAATCAGGCGGGCTTTGTTCACCTGATACGGAATTTCGTGCACGATGATGGTTTCACGACCGGTTTTCGCGTCAGCTTCAACTTCCGCGCGGGCGCGAATGTACACTTTACCGCGACCAGTACGATAGGCTTCTTCAATACCACGACGACCGTTGATGATCGCGGCGGTCGGGAAGTCCGGGCCTGGGATGTGTTCCATCAGCCCTTCAATGCTGATGTCTTCATCGTCAATGTAGGCCAGACAGCCGTTAATCACTTCTGTCAGGTTGTGCGGCGGAATGTTGGTCGCCATACCTACCGCGATACCGGACGAACCGTTCACCAGCAGGTTAGGAATTTTGGTCGGCATGACGTCCGGAATGCGTTCGGTGCCGTCATAGTTATCGACGAAATCAACCGTTTCTTTTTCCAGGTCAGCCATCAGCTCGTGGGCGATTTTCGACATACGGATTTCCGTATAACGCATCGCTGCGGCGGAGTCGCCATCGACAGAACCAAAGTTACCCTGACCATCCACCAGCATGTAACGCAGGGAGAATGGCTGCGCCATACGAACAATGGTGTCGTAAACGGCGGTATCACCATGAGGGTGGTATTTACCGATTACGTCACCAACGACACGGGCAGATTTTTTATAGGCTTTATTCCAGTCGTTGCCCAATACGTTCATGGCGTAAAGTACGCGACGGTGAACCGGCTTCAGGCCATCTCGGACGTCCGGCAGCGCACGGCCAACAATGACCGACATCGCATAATCCAGATACGAGCTCTTCAGCTCTTCCTCAATGTTGACCGGTGTAATTTCTCTCGCAAGGTCGCTCATCTAACCGCTATCCCTCTACTGTATCCCGGATTCAAAGGTCGCAAATTATAACACATCCGTGCAGATTCAGGTAAATGGATTCCCCCTGAGAGAGGCTTTATTCATCCTGCCAGGCTGATATACTCGTTTGTATTGCTAATTAAGGAGTAGAAGCCCCAATGAATGCCGAAAAAGCCCCGGTGACTCAGAACGTTGACCATGAAGAAATTGCCAAATTTGAAGCAGTCGCGTCGCGCTGGTGGGATCTTGAAGGTGAATTTAAGCCTCTGCACCGCATTAACCCGCTGCGTCTGGGTTATATCACCGAGCGCTCAGGCGGGCTGTTTGGTAAAAAAGTGCTCGACGTCGGCTGCGGAGGCGGCATTCTGGCTGAAAGCATGGCGCGCGAAGGCGCAACAGTCACCGGCCTGGATATGGGTTTTGAACCGCTACAGGTGGCAAAACTGCATGCGCTGGAAAGTGGCATTCAGGTGGAATACGTACAAGAAACTGTAGAACAACACGCCGAAAAACATGCACACCAGTATGACGTAGTGACCTGCATGGAAATGCTGGAACACGTACCGGATCCGCAGTCGGTGGTCAGAGCCTGCGCGCAGTTGGTGAAACCAGGCGGCGAGGTGTTTTTCTCCACGCTCAATCGCAACGGCAAGTCGTGGCTGATGGCTGTGGTTGGCGCGGAGTACATTCTGCGCATGGTGCCCAAAGGCACGCATGATGTGAAAAAATTTATTAAGCCTGCGGAATTGTTACAGTGGGTTGATCAGACAGTGTTAAAAGAGCGCCACATGACCGGCATGCACTACAACCCTATCACCAACACCTTTAAGCTGGGTCCAGGCGTGGACGTGAACTATATGGTGCACACCACCGCGAAAGCCGGGTAACTTATCTGCACGCCTGATGACGTTTCGCTTATCAGGCGTACAAACTCTGTGCCAGATCATATAACGTAATCGCTCTTCGATGAAGAAATCAGCACTCGATCAAATTTTCTATTTTTTTTCTCAATTATTGACATCCTCGCCAGGCCTTATAAGACGCGCACTTAGCGATTATTACCCTTTTGCAACCTCAATTTAACGCCAAAATCAACTCTTGTACTGAAAAGAATCCCTACTAGAATACTCACCATATAGCGTCTATCTTATCAAACAACCCCTACATATAGTATTTATCCACAGACTTAGTCACAACATGGCACTGTGGATAATACGGGGGATATTTTTTTCTTTCACGGACAGGTAAAAAACCACATGAATCAGAGTCTGCTGGTGACAAAGCGTGATGGTAGTACAGAGCGCATCAATCTCGACAAAATCCACCGAGTTCTGGATTGGGCGGCAGAAGGACTGAATAACGTATCGATTTCTCAGGTCGAGCTTCGCTCCCACATTCAGTTTTATGACGGCATCAAGACTTCCGATATTCACGAAACGATTATCAAAGCCGCCGCCGATCTGATCTCCCGTGATGCACCGGATTATCAATATCTGGCCGCTCGTCTGGCGATTTTCCACCTGCGCAAGAAAGCCTACGGTGAGTTCGAACCGCCAAAACTGTATGACCATGTTGTTAAAATGGTTGAGATGGGCAAATACGACAATCATCTGCTGGAAGACTACACGGAAGAAGAGTTCAAGCAGATGGACTCGTTCATCGAACATGACCGCGATATGACCTTCTCCTATGCTGCCGTGAAGCAGTTAGAAGGCAAATATCTGGTACAAAACCGCGTCACCGGTGAAATTTACGAAAGCGCTCAGTTCCTCTATATTCTGGTAGCAGCTTGCCTGTTCTCGAACTACCCGCGTGAAACCCGTCTGGAATACGTTAAGCGTTTCTACGACGCCGTTTCGACGTTTAAAATTTCGCTGCCAACGCCAATCATGTCTGGCGTGCGTACCCCAACCCGTCAGTTCAGCTCTTGCGTGCTGATCGAGTGCGGCGACAGCCTGGACTCCATTAACGCGACCTCCAGCGCCATCGTGAAATACGTTTCCCAGCGCGCTGGTATCGGCATCAACGCTGGACGCATTCGTGCGCTGGGTAGCCCGATTCGCGGCGGTGAAGCGTTCCACACCGGCTGTATCCCGTTCTATAAACACTTCCAGACTGCGGTGAAATCCTGCTCTCAGGGCGGCGTACGCGGCGGTGCGGCCACGCTGTTCTACCCGATGTGGCATCTGGAAGTTGAAAGCCTGCTGGTACTGAAAAACAACCGTGGCGTCGAGGGCAACCGCGTACGTCACATGGACTACGGCGTACAGATCAACAAGTTGATGTACACTCGCCTGCTGAAAGGCGGCGACATCACCCTGTTCAGCCCGTCTGACGTTCCGGGCTTGTACGACGCGTTCTTCGCCGATCAGGACGAATTCGAGCGCCTGTACACCCAATACGAAAACGATGACAGCATTCGTAAACAACGCGTAAAAGCGGTTGAGCTGTTCTCGCTGATGATGCAGGAACGCGCCTCTACCGGTCGTATCTACATTCAGAACGTTGACCACTGCAACACCCACAGCCCGTTTGATCCTGCTATCGCACCAGTGCGCCAGTCCAACCTGTGCCTGGAAATCGCGCTGCCGACCAAACCGCTGACCGACGTTAACGACGAAAACGGTGAAATTGCCCTGTGTACGCTGTCTGCCTTTAACCTCGGCGCTATCAACAGCCTCGACGAACTGGAAGAGCTGGCCGTGCTGGCGGTACGTGCACTGGATGCGCTGCTGGATTATCAGGATTATCCGATCCCGGCAGCTAAACGCGGTGCCATGGGTCGCCGTACGCTGGGTATTGGCGTGATCAACTACGCTTACTGGCTGGCGAAGAACGGTAAACGTTACTCTGACGGCAGCGCCAATAACCTGACCCACAAAACCTTTGAAGCCATTCAGTATTACCTGCTGAAAGCCTCGAATGAGCTGGCTAAAGAGCAAGGCGCGTGTCCGTGGTTTAACGAAACCACCTATGCCAAAGGTATTCTGCCGATCGATACCTACAAGAAAGATTTGGATGCCATCGTCAACGAACCGCTGCACCACGACTGGGAAGCGTTGCGTGAATCGATCAAGACTCACGGTCTGCGTAACTCCACACTCTCTGCTCTGATGCCGTCTGAGACCTCTTCGCAGATCTCCAACGCCACCAACGGCATTGAGCCACCGCGCGGTCACGTGAGTATCAAAGCCTCGAAAGATGGCATCCTGCGTCAGGTAGTACCGGATTACGAACACCTGAAAAATGCCTATGAACTGCTGTGGGAAATGCCCAATAACGACGGCTACCTGCAACTGGTTGGCGTGATGCAGAAGTTTATCGATCAATCGATTTCAGCCAATACCAACTACGATCCGTCCCGCTTCCCGTCAGGGAAAGTGCCGATGCAGCAATTGCTGAAAGACCTGCTCACCGCCTACAAATTTGGTGTCAAAACGCTGTATTATCAGAACACCCGCGACGGTGCTGAAGATACTCAGGACGATATGGTGCCGTCTATCCAGGACGATGGCTGCGAAAGCGGCGCATGTAAGATCTGATGAATAATGCCGGGTGGCGCTACGCTTACCCGGCCTACGATTGCACGGTTTGTAGGCCGGATAAGGTGCTTGCACCGCCATCCGGCGCTCATCCCACAAAGGATTCACATCAATGGCATACACCACTTTTTCACAGACGAAAAATGACCAGCTTCTGGAACCGATGTTCTTCGGCCAGCCGGTGAACGTCGCGCGCTATGATCAGCAAAAATATGACATCTTCGAAAAACTGATCGAAAAGCAGCTCTCGTTCTTCTGGCGTCCGGAAGAGGTCGATGTTTCTCGTGACCGCATTGACTTTCAGGCGCTGCCAGAACATGAAAAACACATTTTTATCAGCAACCTGAAGTACCAGACCTTACTGGACTCCATTCAGGGGCGCAGCCCGAACGTGGCGTTGTTGCCGCTGATCTCGATCCCTGAGCTGGAAACCTGGGTGGAAACGTGGGCCTTCTCCGAAACCATTCACTCACGCTCTTACACCCATATCATCCGTAACATTGTTAACGATCCGGCGGTGGTGTTTGACGATATCGTCACCAATGAGCAGATTCAGAAGCGTGCGGAAGGCATCTCCAGCTACTACGACGAGTTAATCGAGATGACCAGCTACTGGCATCTGCTGGGCGAAGGTACGCACACGGTCAATGGTAAGACGGTTGTCGTGAACCTGCGCGAGCTGAAGAAGAAACTGTATCTGTGCCTGATGAGCGTTAACGCACTGGAAGCGATCCGCTTCTACGTCAGCTTCGCCTGCTCTTTTGCTTTTGCCGAGCGCGAACTGATGGAAGGCAACGCGAAAATCATTCGCCTGATCGCCCGTGACGAAGCCCTGCACCTGACCGGGACCCAGCATATGCTGAACCTGTTGCGCAGCGGCGTAGACGATCCGGAAATGGCAGAGATTGCCGAAGAGTGTAAACAGGATTGCTACGACCTGTTCGTACAGGCCGCTGTGCAGGAAAAAGAGTGGGCTGATTACCTGTTCCGCGACGGTTCAATGATCGGTCTGAACAAAGATATTCTGTGCCAGTACGTCGAGTACATCACTAACATTCGTATGCAGGCCGTAGGGCTTGACCTGCCGTTCCAGACGCGTTCGAACCCCATTCCGTGGATCAACACCTGGCTGGTGTCCGATAACGTGCAGGTTGCACCGCAGGAAGTGGAAGTCAGCTCTTATCTGGTCGGGCAAATCGATGCCGAAGTCGATACCGACGATCTGAGTAATTTCCAGCTCTGATGGGCCGTATTACCCTGCGCATCTCTGGCACGCAGCTGCTGTGCCAGGATGAACATCCTTCCCTGCTGGCCGCGCTTGAATCGCACAATGTTGAGGTCGAGTATCAATGTCGTGAAGGCTACTGCGGCTCCTGCCGTACCCGCCTGGTAGCGGGTCAGGTTGACTGGATTGCAGAGCCTTTGGCCTTTATTCAGCCGGGTGAGATACTGCCCTGCTGTTGCCGGGCAAAGGGTGATATTGAGATTGAGATGTAACGCCTAGTGAACTTCATGCGCGGAGACCAGCACCACGTCTCCGCGTTTTTTCATCTGCATGATGTACAGCGCTCCGGCAAGAACCACCAGCACGGCACCGACCAGATAAATCGCCCGATACCCCACGCCTTCTACCATCATCCCCATAATAAATGCCCCAATCGCCATTCCCGCATCCATTGCGTTGAAAAAAAGCGAATTGGCGATGCCAATTTTATGCGGCTCTACCGCGCTAATAATTTGCGTCTGGAACACCGGTGTCACCGAGCCGTAGCCAATGCCAATCAGCCCTCCGGCAATAATCATCATGATGCTGCCGTGGGTATATCCGAGCACCACAAGCCCTACGGTAAAGGCGACCAGGCACGGGTAAACCACGTATTTCGGTCCTTTTTTATCACAAATATTGCCGGTAAACGTTCGGCAGATCATTAGGCAGACAGCGTAGCAAAGCCAGAACGCGGAAGTAAAGGCCTCCCAGCGCGCCATGTTCAGACCCACCCATGGCCCAACGACCATCGCCAGTCCCATAGCTAAAGAGAAAAAGCTGATGCCCTCCCCACGTCGGGAGGCCGGTATCAACCGCGCGGAAATCGTCCCTTTTACCGTAGTAATAACGCCAAACGTGACACCATGAAGCACCCGAATAAACAGCAGTGATTCAATTGAATGGCAGACAGGATACAGCGCAGTGACCACCAAAAAGGCCAGAGAAGAGAGCACCAGAATCGTTTTATTCGAATATTTTCCCACCCATTGTCCGGCAAACGGACGTACCACAATGGCGGCCCCCAAAAAGAAGGTGACTAATAAACCCGCCTTATCAGGGGTCGCATGGAGACGCTCCAGGATATAAATCGGCAACAGCGTCAGCAGGACATAAAAAACAAAAAAGATAATAAAGCTGATAATCGTGATGGCCCAAAAATCTTTCGTCCACAATTTTTCTTTCATACTCGGCAACCTGTCCCGACGGCGCACGCAGGCAACGCTCAGAGCGACTGAACAACGGACAGGTGCGTCAAAATGTGATTTATCCCCGTCATAGTTCACGTTGCTTGTGTGTCGGCTACGCAAATTATTTTGGGTATTTAAGGTAGAAAGTCAGTATAAACAGGCTTATTTTATTAGAGAAATTAATCATTTTAATGGAATTAATTAGGGATAACTAATGACACTAACCCAGATCCACGCCCTGCTGGCCGTGCTTGAGTACGGTGGTTTTACCGAAGCCAGCAAGCGGCTATACACCACCCAGTCCGCCGTCAGTCAGGCTATTTCGGCGCTGGAAGAAGAGTTAGGGGTTAATATTTTGATCCGCGAGCGGCGCAAAGATATTCAACTTACCCCGGTAGGTATCCGGCTGCTCCCGCATTTACGGACCATCATTGGACAAACGAATGCCGTAAAAGAGATCGCCGAACAGGAGAAACAAAACCCCGCCCGAACCTTGCACATCGGCTGTTTTCCCAGCGCCTGCGCCTGCATTTTGCCCGGTATCATCCGCTACTTTGAACAGCATCACCCCAACATCAAAATCATTCCCTATGAAGAGAACAGCAGTGCCATTATTGATTCGCTGCAGAGTGGAGGCATTGATGCGGGTTTTGTGCATTTTCCGGTCAGTGGCATGTACTGCGTGCCGGTTTATCGGGACAAATTCACCGTTGTTGTCCCCGAGGCTCACCCGCTGGCGGCCAAAGCCACAATCTCAGTAGAAGAACTGGTGGGAGAACCGCTGATTATCAGTAAAGGGCGCTATGAATTAAGCATCATGACGTTATTTAAAGAACAAGGTATTGAGCCAATCATTAAGTACGAATTCAACCACCCGGATACGGCAATCAGTTTTATTCGTCAGGGGCTGGGGATCGCATTGTTACCGGAGCTCACATTAAAGGCGGTTGGCGGGCAAATACGTTCGGTGGCGCTGGAGCCAACGTTTTATCGGCAAATATCATTATTGGCAAAAGAGCCGCCGGTAGACGGCAGCCCTTTATATTTACTGCAGGCATGTATGGAAACACTGACCGCAGACGGTCTGATCTAACCGTCGGGAATGCGCCGGTGAAAAGGCCTGCAATATCATGCTATCGCAGGCCTGATACCGTTATTGCTTATGCAGGAACATCACCGCTTTGTCGGGGAAGTCGGTAAACAAGCCGTCAACGCCCGCCTTGTTATACAGGATGTCATACAGCTGATTCACATCCGTCGCGTAGTCCGGCAGCTGATCGGCCCGCACGGTATAAGGATGCACCGTCATCTTGTTCTGATGCGCATCCTTCACCATCCCGGTCAACACGATGTTGCCTTTCTTCGACTTCTCATCGACCAGCATGTGATAGTCCGGGCCAATGCCATCCGCGTACTCAGCAACCTGCTTCATCGCGCCCGGTTTAAACATCCAGTCATAGTTGTAATTCACCCAACTGCCGTCCGGTTTTTTCTCCTGGGTTTCATTCCAGTCGGTATAGGCAATCAGCTGCACCAGGTTGAGGTCCATCCCCATTTTAGGTTCCAGCTCATTCTTGATGCGCTTGAGTTCCGCCACATCAAAACTTTGCAGATAGACCTTATCCTGTTTGTCGCTGTAGCCGTACTTTTTCAGCACTTCCAGCGTCTTCGCAGCAATGTCCTTCCCTTCCTGGTGATGGAACCACGGCGCTTTAATTTCCGGATAGATACCGATGTTCTTACCGGTGGAATGATTTAATCCCTGAACAAACTCGATCTCTTCTTCGAACGTATGCACACGGAAATCAGATTTACCCATCGGGAAGCGCCCTGGGTAGGTCTGTACCTGTTTGCCATTTTCGATATCGAAACCTTCGGTAAATTTCAGCGATTTGATCTCATCCAGCGTAAAGTCGATGGCGTAGTAGCGACCATCTTTACGGGCGCGATCCGGGAAACGCTCGGCGACATCGGTGACCCGGTCAAGATAGTGGTCATGCAGAACGACCAGATGGTCGTCCTTGGTCATCACCAGATCCTGCTCGAGATAGTCCGCGCCCTGCGCATAGGCCATCGCTTTTGCCGGCAGTGTATGCTCCGGTAAATAGCCGCTGGCCCCACGGTGAGCAATCACAATCTTGTCTGCGGCGATGGCTGCGCTGCTGACCACCATACCGGTCAGCATTAACGCGACGCTAAGACTTTTCAATGTGGTTTTCATCTATTATCCCCCGTTACGCTTCAGTTCCATCTCTGCGTGATGGCGCTTTTCACCAATCATGACGACCACCAGCAGAATAACCGCCAGCACGCTGCCGCCAATCATCACCATAAAGCCACCGTCCCAGCCGAAGAAGTCAACGGTGTAACCGACAATGGCGCTCGCTGCCACAGAGCCGCCCAGGTAACCAAACAGCCCGGTAAAGCCAGCCGCCGTACCCGCCGCTTTTTTCGGTGCCAGTTCCAGCGCGTGCAGACCAATCAGCATGACCGGACCGTAGATCAGGAAGCCGATGATAATCATACATGCCATATCAACGTTCGGATTACCCGCCGGGTTCATCCAGTAAACGATCGTTGCAATGGTCACCAGCGTCATGAAGAACACGCCGGTTGCGCCACGGTTGCCACGGAAGACTTTATCCGACATCCAGCCACACAGCAGGGTGCCAGGGATACCCGCATATTCATACAGGAAGTAGGCCCAGGATGATTTATCCAGCGCGAAATGCTTCACTTCTTTCAGGTAGGTCGGCGACCAGTCGAGGATGCCGTAACGCAGTAAATAGACAAACACGTTGGCGATCGCGATGTACCACAGCAGTTTGTTTGGCAGCACGTACTGCATGAAGATCTGCTTCGCAGTCAGCTCTTCTTCGGCTTTTTCGCTGTAATCATCCGGATAGTCGTTCTTATACTCTTCAATCGGCGGCAAGCCACAGGATTGCGGGGTATCACGCATCAGGGCAAAAGCAATCAGGGCGACAACAATCGCACCGAATGCCGGCATGTACAATGCCGCTTTCCAGTCGTTAAACCAGGCCATACCCAGCAAGAACAGCAGCGGAGGCAGACCACCACCGACGTTATGCGCGCAGTTCCACACGGACACAATACCGCCACGCTCTTTCTGCGACCACCAGTGCACCATGGTACGACCGCACGGCGGCCACCCCATCCCCTGGAACCAGCCACACAGGAACAGCAGCACAAACATCACCGCGATACTGGACGTCGCCCACGGCACAAAGCCCATGAACAACATCACCGCCGCCGCCAGAATCAGACCGGCAGGCAGGAAAACGCGCGGATTCGAGCGGTCCGAAATGGACCCCATGATAAATTTCGAAAAACCATAGGCAATGGAAATACCGGATAACGCAAAACCCAGATCGCCACGGGAGAAACCCTGCTCAACCAGATACGGCATCGCCAAGGCAAAGTTCTTACGTACCAGATAGTACGCCGCATAACCAAAAAATATCCCCAAGAAAATCTGCCAGCGCAATCGACGATAGGTGGGATCGATTTCCGCTGCAGGTAAGCGCGCCGTATGTGACGCGGGTTTAAAAATGCTCAACATAGTATGTAGCCTCCGTGGCCGTCTTTCGTTCGAAGGAAACACTGTAAGTACGTCATCACGACGCAACCTCCCCCAGTGTGGCCGCGATGTTAAGGAAAGATTCAGCACAAAAATGTGAAACACAGCACAGATTGTTACAGATTTATGACAAATGTTCATAAAGGCGCACGAAATCACGTTTCATTTTCGAATAATGAGCGATTATGCGCGAAATCAAACAATCCATGTTTTTTATGTGGCTAAATGATAAAAAAACGAACTGTGAGGAAAAACAATGAAAACTCGCGACTCGCAAACAAGTGACGTGATTATCATTGGTGGGGGAGCAACAGGTGCCGGGATCGCACGCGACTGTGCTCTGCGCGGATTGCGCGTCATCTTAGTAGAACGCCACGATATCGCTACCGGCGCGACGGGACGTAACCACGGCCTGCTGCACAGCGGTGCGCGCTATGCCGTCACTGACGCAGAATCTGCGCGTGAATGTATTAGCGAAAACCAAATTCTGAAACGTATCGCCCGCCACTGCGTAGAGCCTACGGACGGTCTGTTTATCACACTGCCGGAAGATGAACTCTCCTTCCAGGCCACCTTTATTCGTGCCTGCGAAGATGCGGGCATTCGTGCAGAAGCGATCGACCCTCAACAAGCGCGCATTATCGAGCCCGCGGTGAACCCGCAGTTGATTGGCGCAGTCAAAGTGCCAGACGGTACCGTGGATCCCTTCCGTTTAACCGCTGCCAACATGCTGGATGCCAGAGAGCATGGCGCGGTCATTCTGACGGCCCATGAAGTGACCGGGCTGATTCGTGAAGGTGCAACCGTCTGCGGCGTGAACGTTCGCAATCATCTCACCGGCGAGATGCAGTCCCTGCATGCGCCGGTGGTGGTGAACGCTGCCGGGATCTGGGGCCAGCGGATCGCGGAATATGCCGATCTGAGCATCTGCATGTTCCCAGCAAAAGGCTCGTTGTTGATCATGGATCATCGCATTAACCAGCATGTCATCAACCGCTGCCGTAAACCGTCGGATGCCGACATTCTGGTGCCTGGCGACACCATCTCGCTGATCGGCACCACCTCGCAACATATTGATTACGATGATATCGAC
The DNA here is from genome assembly GCF_005280945.1 of Citrobacter sp. wls718. Classification (NCBI taxonomy): domain Bacteria; kingdom Pseudomonadati; phylum Pseudomonadota; class Gammaproteobacteria; order Enterobacterales; family Enterobacteriaceae; genus Citrobacter; species Citrobacter sp. wls718. The sequence goes on along the minus strand of NZ_SZWV01000020.1, from coordinate 97,128 downwards.
AGCAACCGCGTCACCGCTGAAGAGGTGGATATCCTGCTGCGTGAAGGGGAGAAGCTGGCGCCGATTATGGCGAAAACGCGCATTTTACGCGCCTACTCCGGCGTGCGTCCGCTGGTGGCCAGCGACAATGATCCAAGCGGTCGTAACGTCAGCCGCGGCATTGTGTTGTTCGATCATGCTGAACGCGACGGTCTGGATGGCTTTATCACCATTACCGGCGGCAAACTGATGACCTACCGCCTGATGGCTGAATGGGCCACCGACGCCGTCTGCCGCAAGCTGGGCAACACTCGCCCTTGCACCACGGCGGACGTCGCGCTGCCAGGTTCGCAGGAATCAACCGAGCACACGCTTAAGCGCGTGATCTCGTTGCCCGCACCGCTACGCGGCTCGGCAGTCTACCGTCACGGCGATCGCACCCCGGTCTGGCTGAGCGAAGGTCGTCAGCATCGCAGCCTGGTCTGCGAGTGCGAGGCGGTCACCGCAGGCGAAGTCCAATACGCCGTGGAAAATTTAACCGTCAACAGCCTGCTGGACTTGCGCCGCCGTACTCGCGTCGGGATGGGGACATGCCAGGGCGAGCTGTGCGCCTGCCGCGCCGCAGGGTTACTGCAACGTTTTAATGTTACCACCGCCGCGCAGTCCATCACCCAGCTCTCCGAGTTTCTCAACGAACGCTGGAAAGGCGTGCAGCCGATTGCCTGGGGAGACGCACTGCGCGAAAGCGAGTTCACGCGCTGGGTGTATCAGGGGTTATGCGGTCTGGAAAAGGAGCACCTGGATGAAATTTGATACCGTCATTATCGGCGGCGGTCTCGCCGGACTGCTGTGCGGTCTGCAACTGCAAAAAAGCGGGTTACGCTGCGCGATTGTTACCCGTGGCCAAAGCGCCCTGCATTTTTCCTCCGGCTCGCTGGATTTACTCAGCACGCTGCCGGATGGACAGCCGGTGAGCGATATCGAGGCAGGCCTGAACGCACTGCGCACTCAGGCCCCCTTGCACCCTTATAGCCTTATCGGTACGCAAAACGTCCTGTCACTGGCGCAGCAGGCGCAAACCCTGTTGAAAGAATCCGGTGCCCAGTTGCAGGGCGAGGTACATCAGGTACATCAGCGCGTAACGCCGCTGGGGACCTTGCGCTCAACCTGGCTCAGTTCGCCGGAAGTACCGGTCTGGCCGCTGTCTGCTCAGCGTATCTGCGTGGTGGGCATCAGCGGGTTACTGGATTTTCAGGCACACCTCGCGGCGGCCTCGCTGAGCCAGCGTAACCTCAGCGTCGACACCGCAGAAATCGAGCTGCCGGAACTGGATGTTCTGCGCGACAACCCCACCGAGTTTCGCGCGGTTAACATCGCACGCCTGCTGGATAACGAAGATAAATGGCCACTGCTCTGTGACGCGTTGCTGCCAATAGCAAAAACTTGCGACATGATTATTATGCCAGCCTGCTTCGGTCTCGCCGATTCCCGGCTCTGGCAGTGGCTCAACGAGCGTCTGCCCTGCTCGCTGATGCTGTTACCCACCTTACCGCCTTCTGTTCTCGGCATGCGCCTGCACAATCAATTACAGCGTCAGTTTGTACGCCAGGGCGGCGTGTGGATGCCCGGTGACGAGGTGAAAAAAATCACCTGTCAGGACGGTGTGGTAAGTGAAGTGTGGACCCGCAATCATGCTGATATTCCATTGCGTCCACGTTTTGCCGTGCTCGCCAGCGGCAGTTTCTTCAGCAGCGGACTGGTGGCAACGCGCGAGGCCGTCCACGAGCCGATCCTCGGCCTGGATGTCCAGCAAACAGAGACCCGTGCGCAGTGGTATCAGCGCGACGTCTTCGACCCGCAGCCGTGGCAACAATTTGGTGTGAATACTGATGACACCCTGCGCCCAACGCTTGCGGGAAAAACGGTAGAGAACCTGTTTGCCATCGGGTCGGTGCTTGGCGGTTTTGACCCTATAGCCCAGGGTTGCGGAGGCGGTGTGAGCGCAGTCAGCGCCTTGCATGCCGCACATCATATTGCGAAACGAGCAGGAGGCCAGCAATGAGCGATACACGTTTTGAAAGTTGTATCAAATGCACTGTGTGCACCACTGCCTGCCCGGTCAGCCGCGTCAATCCGAGCTACCCAGGCCCCAAACAGGCCGGGCCGGACGGGGAACGTCTGCGTCTAAAAGACGGTGCGTTATACGATGATGCGCTGAAATACTGTATCAACTGCAAACGCTGCGAAGTCGCCTGTCCGTCAGATGTTAAAATTGGCGATATCATCCAGCGCGCGCGCGCCAAATATGACACCACCCGCCCGTCGCTGCGCAACTTTGTCTTAAGCCATACCGATTTGATGGGCAGCGTTTCCACACCGTTCGCACCGATCGTTAATACCGCCACCTCGCTGAAGCCCGTGCGTCAGCTGCTCGATTACGCGTTAAAAATCGATCATCGCCGGACGCTGCCAAAATACTCCTTTGGTACCTTCCGCCGCTGGTACCGCAGCGTTGCCGCACAGCAGGCGCAGTATCAGGATCAGGTCGCCTTTTTTCACGGCTGCTTTGTGAACTATAACCATCCACAGCTTGGCAAAGACCTGATTAAAGTGCTGAATGCGATGGGGACCGGCGTACAGTTGCTGAGTAAAGAGAAGTGCTGCGGCGTGCCGCTGATCGCCAACGGTTTTACCGATAAGGCACGTAAGCAGGCGGTCAGCAACGTGGCTTCGCTCAGAGAAGCCATTGACGGAAAAGGTATTCCGGTGCTTGCCACCTCATCAACCTGTACCTTTGCGCTTCGCGATGAATATCCCGAAGTGCTGGATGTCGACAACACGGGCCTGCGTGAACATATTGAGCTGGCCACCCGTTGGCTGTGGCGCAAACTGGACGGCGGGCAAACGCTGCCGCTAAAAACACTGCCACTGAAGGTGGTCTACCACACCCCCTGCCATATGGAGAAAATGGGCTGGACGCTCTACACGCTGGAGCTGCTGCGTCAAATTCCTGGTCTGGAACTGACGGTGCTGGATTCCCAGTGCTGCGGCATCGCCGGAACCTACGGCTTTAAAAAGGAAAACTACCCCACTTCGCAATCCATTGGCGCCCCGCTATTCCGCCAGATCGAAGAAAGCGGAGCCGATATCGTCGTCACCGACTGCGAAACCTGCAAATGGCAGATTGAGATGTCCACCAGCAAGCGCTGTGAGCATCCAATAACCCTGCTGGCACAGGCGTTAGGCTAACTAACCAAGCCTACATCCCAATTGTAGGCCGATAAGCGAAATGCCATCTGGCAAAACATCTGCCGGATGGCCGCGTAAAACGCCTTATCCGGCCTACAAAATCTTCGCCATCAGGCAATAACAAACTATACGGTCAGTGATTCAACCACTTCAATCCAGCCATGCTCGGTGGCAATATCCTGATCGTTAAGCCAACGGCGCAGCATATTCAGAGCCATCATGGCGCACACTTCCTGACGCACCGGCAAGCTGTAGCGATTAGCGCTAAGTCGTACGCGTAATGCATGCGTGCCCTCAGACGTTGCCAGCGCAAAGTTAATATGTTCGTTTTCGAAACCCGATACCGCCAACGCCAAATCTGCGTAATGATTGCCGCGTCGCTCGGTTATCCAGTGCGCGGTTTGCGCCAGCGTTTCCTCCTGAGAGGGCACCACTTCACTGGCCAACAGCGGGGCGTTGGCGCGAGATAGCTGGAGGGCGACCAGGCCCGCGGTAAACTGTTCGCTGAGCGTCAGGCTGTATTGCCGTTCCTGTAACGTGCGTGCAATTTGCGCGGGCAGCCCTTCCGTGCCTTCAAAAATCATATTCTGCCCGGCAACCCGCTTCACCTCCGGCCAGAGCGCCAGCATCGCTTCACGTTGGGAATCCGGCCCGGTAAGCTTCAACTCGATAATCGGCATTGATGAGCGATACCCCATCGTGACCCCGGCAGGCAAAGGCAGCGGATCCAAACTTTGCGCCAGCTCGCTTTCAGAACGGCCAAAGGTGGTTAGTCGCAGGCATAGCGGGGGTTGGGAGAGTGAGAATCGCTCCCGCAGACGCGGTAGGATCTCATGCTCGATCATCACTTTAAACTCTGACGGAACACCCGGCGTAAAGAACATCAAACAGCGGTTGAGCTTCACGGCGAATCCACAGGCGGTACCCACTGGGTTATTGATAAACTCGGCGCTGGCAGGTAATTCAGCTTGCTTACGGTTGCTCGGTGCCATAATACGACCGCGTTCGCGGAAGTAATGCTCCATCTGAGCAAGCCATGCCTCGTGCAGCACCAGCCCTTCACCTTTTGCCGTTGCCGCAGCCAGCGCGCTCAAATCATCGCTGGTTGGCCCTAAGCCACCGTTCACAATCAATACATCGGCATGTTCGCTGCGTTCGCGCAAAATGGCGACCAGGTCGTCGAGATTGTCGCCCACCGTGTTGCGGCGTGTTAACGGTAATCCCTGATTGAAGAAAAAATCAGCCAGCCAGGCGGCATTGGTGTCGACGATCTGGCCGTGCAACACTTCATCCCCGGTGGATAGCATCTCCACGTTTAACATTGTGTTCTCCTGCTTATGCAATCAAAACACTATAACGCAATGGCGAGGGAACATGGAGGATGGAGGGAAAGAGAATGAGTAAGAGAAGGAAAAACAGGCGCAGCTGAACGCCGCGCCAGGGACATCAGAAGCTGGCGTTAACCCCAACATACGGGCCGTCAGCAATCGCATTGTCACGGTTGCCATCTTTACCCGCCAGGTTCAGGTAGCGATAACCGGCTTCGATACTCAGTGGGCGAATAATGGTCAGACGCGCGCCCGCATTGGCTTCTTCGTAGCTATCAATACCGCTGGAAAGCGAATCCGGAGAGTAGTAGTACTCGCCAAACAGACGGAAGCTGTCGCCAATCGGCCACTGCAAGCCACCACCAACCGCCGCCGCATAGCCTTCATCGCCGTCGTTTGGGTTGGTATAAACGCCTTTCCCGCCAACGGTGGCCAGCAGAGGACCAATCGGGATATTCAGGCCAAGACCGACGCCGGCAACATCACCATCATCGTCGTTATGCATCCAGTTGCCGCTGGCTGCCAGCCCGGAGGACTCGGTACCGAAACCGAAGCCAAGGTTGGTGTAATCTTCACCCGCCTGGCCGCTGATGCTTACCGCGTTCGCCGACGCAGAAACAAACAGCATTCCAGCAAGGCCCAATAAAATACTTTTTTTCATTTTCTATCCTTTCCAGCAAGAAACTAAACATAGCCCCAAAACCGCTGGATTGTACTGCCTGATGGCGAGGAATCAATGAGCTAAAAAGGCGATGCAATAACATATTGTAACTAAATACTACTCAGAATGTTTAGCAAAGGTTAAGTTAACGGCCAACTTACGCCACAGCAACGGCCTGAGGCGTGTTTTCTGTTATCGCATTCATTTAATCCCGCTTCTCCTTTAAATCGGCCTGGACGCATTTTTTCTGCGTCTGGTAACAGGTAAGATGAGTGAAAGATGGACTCACTGGACAGACACACTAAGGAACAGACTTATGCGTCAAAGAACGATTGTTTGCCCATTAATTCAAAATGAAGGGTGTTATTTACTGTGCAAAATGGCCGACGATCGCGGCGTGTTCCCCAGTCAATGGGCACTTTCAGGTGGCGGCGTTGAGCCGGGTGAGCGTATCGAAGAGGCCTTGCGTCGCGAAGTGCGCGAAGAATTGGGCGAGCAGTTGGTGCTCACAGAGATAACTCCGTGGACCTTTAGTGATGATATCCGCACCAAAACCTATGCTGATGGTCGCCAGGAAGAGATCTACATGATTTATCTGATCTTCGATTGTGTTTCAGCCAATCGTGAGGTGAAGATTAACGAAGAGTTTCAGGACTTCGCCTGGGTTAAACCGCAGGACCTCGCCCATTACGACTTAAACGTCGCCACCCGAAAAACGTTAAAACTGAAAGGACTACTGTAGTTTTTGTCACGATGAAATTGGCTGTATGTGTACCGGCATTGCTTAATTTTTTAATAAAATGGAGTAATGTCGGTAGCTCGCGACGAAAAATAAAATATAAAAACATTTCACTTTCAAAGTGATAATCACAAAAATCAAAACACTCCACATTATTTCTCAACCTTAAACTCTTAAGGATAAATTAACCTTCAATCATTAATCTTTGCAGCCTGATGAAATAATTAACGACACCTCTATTTATCATCCTAATAAATATGCGATGGCGTTTAATGGCTTGAAGGAATAATGATGTCTGACTTTTTGCCTTTCTCTCGCCCGGCCTTCGGTACTGAAGAGCTTGCCGCCGTCAAAACCGTTTTGGACTCCGGATGGATAACCACCGGCCCTAAAAATCAGCAACTGGAAGAGGCATTCTGTCGGCTGACGGGAAACCAACATGCCGTTGCCGTCTGCTCAGCCACAGCAGGTATGCACATCACGCTGATGGCGCTGGACGTAGGCGCAGGTGATGAGGTGATCACCCCGTCGATGACGTGGGTTTCCACGATCAATATGATTGTCCTGTTGGGTGCGACGCCGGTGATGATCGATGTCGACCGCGATACGCTGATGGTCACTCCCGAACAAATTGAAGCCGCGATAACCCCACGAACCAAAGCGATTATTCCGGTGCATTACGCCGGTGCCCCAACTGACCTTGATGCAATTTATGCCATCGGCGAGCGTTATAGCATCCCGGTCATCGAAGACGCCGCACATGCGGTGGGAACCTTATACAAGGGCCGTCATGTTGGCGCGCGCGGTACGGCGATTTTCTCCTTTCACGCCATCAAAAATGTTACCTGCGCGGAAGGTGGACTGATCGTGACCGACGACAGTGCGCTCGCACAACATCTGCGTAGTCTGAAATTCCACGGTCTGGGCGTGGATGCCTATGACCGGCAAACCTTTGGTCGTGCACCGCAGGCGGAAGTTCTGGCCCCAGGATACAAGTACAACCTGACCGATATCAATGCTGCCATCGCCCTGGTGCAACTGGATAAACTGGGTCGAATAAATGCACGTCGCGCTGAAATTGCGCACCACTATCAGCACGCGCTGGCCGATACACCTTTTCAGCCGTTGAGCTTGCCGCAGTGGTCGCACGTTCACGCCTGGCATCTGTTTATTATTCGTGTTGACGAGGCACGCTGCGGCCTGAGTCGGGACGCCTTAATGGAAGCACTGAAGGCTGAAGGTATCGGTACCGGTCTGCATTTTCGCGCGGCGCACACGCAAAAGTATTATCGCGAACGCTTCCCCACCCTGTCGCTCCCCAACACAGAATGGAATAGCGCCCGCATCTGTTCACTGCCTTTATTTCCCGACATGACCGCCGACGATACCCAGCGCGTCATCACGGCACTTCGCCGGATAGCAGGACAATGACCATGTTTGAAGCCACACCGATTAAAAAAGTCTCGGTAGTCATTCCCGTTTTTAACGAACAGGAAAGCCTGCCGGAGTTAATCAGACGTACCTGTGCCGCCTGCGAAAAACTGGGGAAAGACTATGAAATCCTGCTGATCGATGACGGCAGCAGCGACAATTCCGTACAGTTGATGATGGATGCCTCACAGGCCCACAACAGCCATATTGTCTCTATTCTGCTGAATCGCAATTACGGGCAGCACTCGGCGATTATGGCCGGTTTCAGCCACGTCACCGGTGATTTAGTCATCACGCTGGATGCCGACTTGCAGAACCCACCAGAGGAGATCCCTCGTCTGGTCGCCACCGCAGACCAGGGCTTCGACGTGGTCGGAACGGTGCGCCAAAACAGGCAAGACAGCATCTTTCGTAAGACGGCCTCGAGGATGATCAACCATTTGATTCAACGTACCACCGGTAAAGCGATGGGGGATTATGGCTGCATGCTACGCGCCTATCGCCGTCATATCGTTGATACCATGCTGCATTGCCAGGAGCGCAGCACCTTCATTCCCATTCTGGCCAACATCTTTGCCCGTCGCGCGACGGAAATCCCGGTGCACCATGCAGAGCGTGAATTTGGCGACTCTAAGTACAGCTTTATGCGTTTGATTAACCTGATGTATGACCTGGTGACCTGCCTGACCACCACACCGCTGCGCATGCTGAGCCTGCTGGGCAGCATGATTGCCGCCACGGGTTTCACCCTGTCCGTTCTGCTGGTCGCTCTTCGCCTGACGCTGGGTCCGCAGTGGGCAGCTGAGGGGGTCTTTATGCTGTTTGCCGTGCTGTTTACGTTTATCGGCGCACAGTTCATTGGTATGGGTTTACTCGGCGAATATATCGGTCGCATCTATAACGATGTCCGCGCCCGCCCCCGCTACTTTGTTCAACACGTTATTCGTCCACACACCACGCAGTCAAACGAGGAAAACCACGCATGAAAGCCGTCGTATTTGCTTATCACGATATGGGATGTCAGGGAATTCAAGCTTTGCTGGATGCGGGTTATGACATCGCTGCTATTTTCACACACACCGATAATCCCGGTGAAAATGCGTTTTTTGGCTCTGTTTCCCGGCTTGCGGCCAGCGCAGGGATCCCGGTCTATGCCCCAGACAACGTCAATCATCCATTGTGGGTTGAGCGCATCAGCCAGCTCGCCCCTGAGGTCATTTTTTCGTTCTACTATCGCCATTTACTCAGCGATGAGATTCTTCGCCTCGCACCTGTGGGCGCATTCAACCTGCACGGCTCGCTGCTGCCGAAATATCGTGGTCGCGCCCCGCTGAATTGGGTGCTGGTCAATGGCGAAACGGAAACGGGTGTGACGCTGCATCGCATGGTCAAACGTGCGGATGCCGGGGCGATTGTTGCCCAGCAGCGTGTGGCTATTTCACCCGATGACGTGGCATTAACGCTGCATCATAAACTGTGCCAGACGGCGCGCCAAATGCTGGAACAAACGCTGCCTGCTATCAAAACGGCTGACTTTCAGCAGCGCCACCAGCAGGAAGCTGATGCAACCTATTTTGGTCGTCGCACGCCGGACGACAGCGTCCTTGACTGGAACAAACCGGCCGGGCAGTTACATAACAGGGTACGTGCCGTCTCCGATCCCTGGCCTGGCGCGTTTAGCTATGCAGGAACACAAAAATTTACCGTCTGGTCATCACGCCCGTGTACGAATACCATCGGCGCACAACCGGGCACCGTGATAAGCGCATCGCCATTGCAAATAGCCTGTGCCGATGGCGCACTTGAAATCATTACCGGGCAAGCGGGCGATGGCATTGCCATGCAAGGTTCACAGCTGGCGCAGGTTCTGGGTCTGGTGGTGGGGTCTCGCCTGAACGGCCAGCAGGTTTCCGCCAGCAAACGTCGCACGCGTGTCTTGATCCTCGGCGTGAACGGTTTTATCGGTAACCACCTGACCGAACGCCTGCTGCAAGAAGAAAACTACGAGGTTTATGGGCTGGATATTGGCAGCGATGCGATTGGACGTTTTTTGTCACACCCCCGCTTCCATTTTGTCGAAGGCGATATCAGTATTCATTCTGAATGGATTGAATACCATGTGAAAAAATGCGACGTCGTGCTGCCGCTGGTGGCGATTGCCACGCCGATTGAATACACCCGCAACCCGCTGCGTGTCTTTGAGCTCGATTTTGAAGAAAACCTGAAAATCATTCGCTACTGCGTGAAATACCGCAAGCGCATCATTTTCCCGTCAACGTCCGAAGTGTACGGCATGTGTAGCGATAAGGTCTTTGATGAAGACAGCTCAAACCTTACCGTCGGCCCGGTCAATAAGCCGCGTTGGATCTATTCCGTTTCTAAGCAGCTTCTGGATCGCGTTATTTGGGCGTACGGCGAAAAAGAAGGATTGCGCTTCACGCTGTTCCGTCCATTTAACTGGATGGGACCACGTCTCGACAGCCTGAACGCTGCCCGTATCGGTAGCTCACGCGCCATTACTCAGTTGATCCTCAATCTGGTGGAAGGTTCGCCGATTAAGCTGATTGAAGGCGGTAAGCAGAAGCGTTGCTTTACTGATATTCGCGACGGTATCGAGGCGCTGTTCCGCATCATAGAAAACGCCGGCGGACGCTGTGACGGCGAGATTATCAACATCGGTAACCCGGATAACGAAGCCAGCATTCAGGAACTGGCAGAAATGCTGCTGAGCTGCTTTGAAAAACATCCACTGCGTCAGCACTTTCCGCCGTTCGCCGGCTTCCGTGACGTTGAAAGCAGCAGCTACTATGGCAAAGGTTATCAGGACGTTGAACACCGTAAACCGAGTATTGTTAATGCCCGACGCTGCCTGAGCTGGGAACCGACCATCGACATGCGGGAAACGGTAGAAGAGACGCTCGATTTCTTCTTACGCAGCGTGGATGTCACGGAACACACATCATGACCAAAGTAGGCTTGCGCATTGATGTCGATACCTTCAGGGGGACGCGCGAAGGCGTGCCCCGCCTGCTGGAGACATTAAACCGACATAACGTTCGGGCAAGTTTTTTCTTTAGCGTTGGACCTGACAACATGGGACGCCATCTCTGGCGTCTGGTGAAACCGCAATTTTTGTGGAAGATGCTGCGCTCAAACGCAGTCTCTCTCTACGGGTGGGATATTTTACTGGCCGGGACCGCGTGGCCAGGAAAAGAAATAGGCCACGCGAATGCCGCCATTATTGCGCAAGCCGCCCGGGTTCACGAAACCGGCCTGCATGCCTGGGATCACCATGCCTGGCAGGCGCGAAGTGGCACCTGGAATGACAAACAACTGATTGATGATATTTCTCAAGGTATTACCGTGCTTGAGGCCATCACCGGACAGCCTGTCACCTGCTCAGCCGCTGCCGGATGGCGTGCTGACGAACGCGTCGTCCACGCCAAAGAAGCCTTTAACCTACGCTACAACAGCGATTGTCGGGGCTCTTCACTATTTCGCCCGCTGCTTGCGACGGGGAAAGCCGGCACGCCGCAGATTCCCGTCACTTTACCGACCTGGGATGAAGTGATTGGCCGGGAAGTGCAGGCTGTCGACTTCAATGCCTGGATCCTCTCCCACATGCTGATGAACACAGCAACGCCGGTGTACACCATTCATGCGGAAGTTGAAGGGATCGCCTGCCATCACGATTTTGATGACTTGCTGACTCGAGCCGCTGATGCGGGCATTACGTTTTGCCCGCTTGGTGAGTTCCTGCCAGACGATATCACTACGCTGCCAACAGGCCAGGTCGTTCGCGGCAAAATACCCGGCAGAGAGGGATGGCTCGGCTGTCAGTACCCGGTGAGTGTGTCACGATGAAATCTCTACGTTATACCGTGGCGTTTATCGCCTTTATTGCGCTGTATTATATTGTTCCCATCAATAGCCGCCTGCTGTGGCAGCCTGACGAAACGCGCTACGCGGAAATTAGCCGAGAAATGCTCAACTCGGGCGACTGGATAGTCCCGCACTTTCTCGGGTTACGCTATTTTGAAAAACCGATTGCCGGATACTGGTTAAACAGCATCGGGCAGTGGTTATTTGGTGCAAACAATTTTGGCGTCAGGGCGGGCGCTATTTTTGCCACCCTACTCACCGCGCTACTGGTGGCCTGGCTTGCCATGCGACTCTGGCAGGATAAACGCACCGCCATACTCTCCTCAGTAATTTTCTTAACGTTTTTTTCCGTTTACAGCATCGGCACCTACGCAGTTCTCGATCCTATCATCGCCCTGTGGCTGATGGCGGGCATGTGCTGTTTTTGGCAAGGCATGCAGGCCACCACTAAAACCGGCAAAATTATCGCCTTTTTGCTGTTGGGACTGGCCTGCGGCATGGGGGTGATGACCAAAGGTTTTCTCGCACTGGCGGTCCCGGTTCTCAGCGTACTGCCGTTGGTATTAGTACAAAAACGATGGAAAGATCTCTTTCTCTACGGTCTGCTGGCGGTAGTCGGTTGCATTGCCATTGTGTTGCCGTTGGGAATCACCATTGCACAACGCGAGCCGGATTTCTGGCATTACTTTTTCTGGGTCGAACATATTCAGCGTTTCGCACTGGCGGATGCCCAGCATAAAGCTCCGTTCTGGTACTACCTGCCCGTCCTTATCGCGGGCTGTTTGCCCTGGCTTGGCCTTCTGCCTGGCGCGCTGCGAACAGGCTGGCGTGAGCGGGATATCCCGCGAGGTGCGCTGTACCTATTGGGCTGGATTGTCATGCCGATTGTGTTTTTCAGCATCGCTAAAGGAAAACTCCCCACCTATATTCTTTCCTGCTTCGCGCCGCTGGCTCTCCTCATCGCGCGTTTCGGTGTGCAGGCGGCCAAGGAAGGATCCGTTGCCCTGCGCGTCAATGGCGGGATCAACATTCTGTTTGGGGTGATCGGCATTGTCGCCACCTTTGTGGTGTCTACACTGGGGCCGCTGCCGTCTCCTGTGTGGACGCATATCGAAACTTATAAGGTTTTTTATTCGTGGGGCATCTTTCTCATCTGGACTTTTTTTGGCTGGTATACGCTGACCAATAGCCAAAAAACCTGGAAATATGCCGCATTCTGCCCATTGGGGCTGGTGCTGTTGTTTGGATTCGCGATACCCGACAGGGTCATGGAAGCGAAACAACCGCAGTTTTTTGTTGAGATGACCAAAGAGGTGTTACAACCGAGTCGCTACGTGCTTGCGGACAACGTTGGCGTCGCCGCAGGTCTGGCCTGGAGCCTGAAACGCGATGACATCATCCTGTACGGGCAAATGGGCGAGCTAAAATATGGCCTGAATTATCCCGATGCCCAGGGTCGCTTTGTCAGTCAGACTGGCTTTCCCGACTGGTTAGCCCAACATCGCCAGGAGGGTATTATTACGCTGGTGCTGTCGATTTCGAAGGATCAGGATATGACCCAACTTGCCATTCCCCCCGCGGATTACGTTGATAATCAGGGGCGTCTGGTCTTGATTCAGTACCGGCCCCAATGATCTGGCTGGCGTTAGTCCTCGCCAGTCTGCTCAGCGTAGGCGGGCAACTGTGCCAGAAGCAGGCCACCCGCCCGATGGCCATCCGCGCGCGCAAACGCCACATTGCGTGGTGGATGAGTCTGGCTCTGGCAAGCCTCGGTCTGGCGATGCTGTTATGGCTGGCGGTATTGCAAAACATTCCCGTCGGCATCGCTTACCCCATGCTGAGCCTTAACTTTGTCTGGGTCACGCTGGCAGCCTGGAAAATCTGGCGAGAGCCCGTCACTAAGCGCCATTGGCTGGGCGTGGGGCTGATTATCACCGGTATTTTTATTCTCGGGAGCGCGGTGTAATGGGGATATTCTGGGGGCTATGCAGCGTCATGATTACTTCGCTGGCTCAGTTGAGTCTCGGCTACGCGATGGACAATCTGCCGCCGATACTGCATCCGTTGCGATTTATGGAAGCGATATTTTCCGCAAGCGTCGGGACGTTAACGCTGTACGCGGGACTGGCGGGATATTTGCTGTCGGTTATCTGCTGGCACCAGGCCCTGCACCGACTGGCACTGAGCAAGGCCTACGCCCTGCTCAGCCTCAGCTACGTACTGGTGTGGCTCGCCTCAATGCTCTTACCTGGCTGGCAGGGTTCATTTTCATGGCGGGCGCTCATCGGCGTGCTGTGCATTATGGCAGGGCTTATGACGATTTTTCTCGGACCCAGTCCAGCAATGCGCGGCGAGAAACCTTAATACCGCCACTTTTCAGCTCTGGCGGTAATTCCAGCCAGCGTACCGGTTGTTGAAAACGGGCCAGTTTATCTTTCACCCATTCAGCAAGATTGGCGTCATCCGCACGGGTATCGTATTCAACGACCGCCACCGGACGATGGCCAAACTCATGGTCTTCCAGCGGAACAACAAAGGCTTGCAGCACGTGCGGATGGGCGGCGATCACGCGTTCCACCTCTTCCGGCTGAATACCTTCCCCGCCGCTAAAGAACAGGTTGTCCATGCGACCGACAATCGTGAGCTTACCGTCGTTTAACACCCCGCGATCGCGGGTAGCAAACCAGCCTTCGTCATTAACCAGCGGAATAAGCTGCCCGTTGCGCCAGTAACCTGACGCCATGCTGGCAGCGCGCAGCCAGACTTCATCATCCACGATCCTGACCTCTCTGCCCGGCAAGGCAGAGCCGACATCGCCCAGGCCATCGGCCTCTTTCGCGCAAACCGTGGAAGCAAACTCCGTCAGCCCGTAACCGCACCAGCAGCGAATCCCCTGCTCACGCGCCTGCTCGGTCAGCTCAACCGGAATGGCCGCGCCCCCCAGCAGTACCGCTTTCAACGTGATCGGTGCGTTGTTTACCAGCAATCGCCAAAGCTGCGTCGGTACCAGCGAGGCATGAGTGCAGCCCACCAGCATCTGTTCCAGCGGTTGCTTGTCACGCACGGTCATGCGCGCACCAGCCAATAACCAGCGCCACAAAATACCCTGACCGGAAACATGAAACAGCGGTAGCGAGAGCAGCCAGTCATCCTCTGTGCCAAACGGCATTAATGACAGCACCCCCTGCGCACTCGCCAAATGTGCCTGACAGGTATGCACCGCTGCCTTAGGCAACCCGGTTGAACCGGATGTGAGTGTCATTGAACTCAATCGCAGAGGCAGCCAGTCGGCTGCATGCTCGCCAGACAGTTGCTGGATCTGCAACGGCATCAGCCCCGAAAAGGGGTCATTGCTTTGCAGATCCAGCGCAAAACGCAGCGTTAAATCAGGGATCAACGCATCCAGCAGAGGCTGCGGCAGCTGCGGGTTCACCGGTAACACCCGCGCCCCGCACTGCAACAATGCCAGCCAGGCAAGCGCAGATGAAGGGTGATTCCAGGCACGCAACAGCACGCCGTCGCCCTCTTTCACCCCCTGAGCAGCAAACCCCGTGGCCAGCGCGTCGACGCGCGTACAGAGCTCGCGCCAATTCAGCACCTCATCATTGAGGCGTAACGCTGGCGCCTCTGCCCGAACCTGCCGCCAGTGACGCCACGGCCAGTCGGTAAACGCCGTCGCCAGGCCCGATATGCTTGTGACATCGGGCATGTCCTGCACGGTCATAGCAGTCGTTCCAGCGCATCCACGTTAATACATGGCAGCACACTGCCGGGCCAGCTGCGAACCTGCTGACACTGCATCAGGCTCAGCGTGTCCAGACCCGGTATGGTCTGCGGCGTCAGCCAGGCGGCAATCCGCGCCAGTTGGGTTAACCCCAGGCTTGACTCAATAGACGAACTGATTACCGCAGTGAGTCCGAGCGCATGCGCGGCTGCAACCTGCTCGCGAACCTTATCCAGACTACCGGTGAGCGTAGGCTTGATGATCACCGCACTCACGCCTTCTTCCGCCATAAAGGTAAAGTCGGCTTCACGCAGGCTTTCATCCCAAGCAATGGCAATCCCGGTTTCCCGCGCAAAGGCGCGAGAATCATCACGGGTTTTGCACGGCTCTTCGAGGAAGGCAATGCGCCCGCGATAATCCGGATTGACGTACTTCGCAAACTGCTGCGCCTTCAGTGGCGTCCAGGCACGGTTAGCATCAAGACGTAAATGCAGATCGGGGATCGCTTCCAGCAGCAGGTTGGCCACCATGCCGTCACGTACAGCTTCATACAGGCCAACTTTGATCTTCGCGACTTTTTCGCCCGGCATGTCCGCCAGTTGCAGCACCAGATCGTCAGGGTCGCCGGTACACAATGGCGCGGCGCGATAATTCGCCGCCTCCGGCAACGTCCCGTCAAGCTCGGCGAGTGCGCAGCTAGCACCAAAAGCCACCGAAGGCAGCTGTGGAAAAGAGGTTTCCCCCTTCAGCCAGCCGTTTACCCAGGCCAACAGAGCCGTTTGCGCCTCTTCCCAGGTTTCCTGGCTGAAGCCCGGCAAGGGGGAGATCTCTCCCCACCCTTCACGCTCGCCGTCACGAAGACACACGTACAGCCCATCACGCGTTTTTAACCGCCTGTCACGCAAAATCACCCCCGCGTCCATGGGGATCTGCCAGCGGTATACCTGCGCGCTACGCATTACGGATTCCGTTTGAATTTGCTGAAGTCAGGCTGACGTTTCTGGTTGAACGCATTACGGCCTTCCTGACCTTCTTCCGTCATGTAGAACAGCATGGTGGCGTTACCGGCCAGCTCCTGCAGCCCCGCCTGACCATCGCAGTCGGCGTTCAGCGCCGCTTTCAGGCAGCGCAGCGCCATTGGGCTGTTTTGCAGCATTTCACGACACCAGCGCACGGTCTCTTTTTCCAGATCCGCCAGCGGAACCACGGTGTTGACCAGGCCCATATCCAGTGCCTGTTTCGCATCGTATTGACGACACAGGAACCAGATTTCACGCGCTTTCTTCTGACCAACGATACGGGCCATATAAGACGCACCCCAACCGCCGTCAAAGGAACCCACTTTCGGGCCTGTCTGACCAAAGATGGCGTTTTCAGCCGCGATAGTCAGGTCACACATCATGTGCAGCACATGGCCACCACCGATGGAATAACCCGCAACCATCGCCACAACCGGCTTCGGACAGGTACGGATCTGACGCTGGAAGTCCAGCACGTTCAGGTGATGTACACCGGAGTCATCCTGGTATCCGCCGTAGTCGCCGCGTACTTTCTGATCGCCGCCCGCGCAGAACGCTTTGTCGCCTGCGCCGGTCAGGATAATCACGCCGATATTGTCGTCATAGCGCGCATCAGACATCGCCTGAATCATCTCTTTGACGGTTACAGGACGGAAAGCATTGCGTACCTGCGGACGATTGATGGTGATTTTTGCAATACCGTCGGTGGATTTTTCATAGCGAATGTCGGTATAGCCTTCAGAGCAATCGAGCCATTCTACCGGTGCGTAAAGCATTGTTTCATCAGGATAGATCATAAAATGTCCTTTAGTCAGCGACGCAGAATCTGAGCCAGACAATCTACTACGCCCGCGGGATTGTCCCGATGCGCGTTGTGTCCAGCGTGAGGAATCACATGGTTCGGTACAGACATTTCCGTCGCCAGAGCGCGGAATTTATCGTCACGTTCACCACATAAATAATAAAACGGAAATGCGCGCGTGGTGAGCGGCGCACGTAAATCGGGTTGACCCGCCAGCGAGGTGGCCTCCAGCATAGCGGCAAGCGTAACGCCATTGTTCTGGCTACGCAGGTCAACCAGCACCTGCCGTTGCGCAGGGCTTAGCGAGGCAAAAACCGGTTGTTGGTACCAGTCGTTAAAAACATCACGTAGCGGCTCGTGGCGAAAACGTGCGGCCCAGCGACCGTCGGACAGGCGACGCTGCGCGCGCTCGTCTTCACTTTGCAGCCCCGGATGCCCGCCTTCGACCACTAGGCCGCAAAGCCCTGACATCCCCTGGCAAGCCGCCATCATCGCCACTCGGCCGCCAAGAGAATATCCCACCAGCCAGTAGTTAAGTATGTTGTAACTAAATAAAGTATTACGCAGCAGTTCGCTGACGTCATCAAATCCGCTGACGTGAATATCCGCAGAACCGCCGTGGCCGGGCAAATCAATATACAGCCGTGAACAGTCCGCAAACTGCTCCCCGACCGGCTGCCATTCCCGGCAATCGCCGGAGAAGCCGTGCAGGAAAACCAGCCAGGGGGCATCCGCCTGGTCCTTGTTCGCCTGCGCGTGCAGGATCATAGATGACTCACCTGCGCCAGCAGCTGCTGCAGGGTTTGCGCCCCGTCAGTCTCATTGACCACCAGCTCAATCACCGTGGCGGCCGGAGTACGCCAGGCTCCTGCCAGTGCACGTTCCAGCTGTTCCCAGTTTTCCGGGCGGTGATATTTTAGGTTAAACATCGCTGCCGCATGATCAAAATGGACGTTCTGCGGCATCAGATAGAACCGTTCACGCTCACTTTGCGGTGTCGGCAACAGGGAGAAAATCTGCCCGCCGTTATTGTTCACCACAATCAGGACAAACGGTGCGGAGACCTGGCGCAATAAGGCCAGCGCATTCAGATCATACAGCGCCGATAAGTCGCCGACGATGGCCAGCGTCGATTTCGCGCTGGCTCGCTGTACACCTGCCGCAGTTGACAGTAGACCGTCGATACCGCTGGCCCCGCGATTGCTGTACACCGGATACCCTGCCGGAAGCTGAGACAGTGCGTCAATCAGACGTACCACCAAACTGTTGCCGACAAACAGCTGGCCCTGTTCAGGCAGATACTCGCGAATGCGGTGCGCCAGCTGCGCTTCACCAAACGCCTCGCGACGCGCTGCCACCGTTTGCCACGCCTGTTCCGCGAGGCGTGGAACATCGACGCACCAGGGCTGGCGTTTCTCTGCCGGATGCAGATCCAGCCAGTCGCTAACCTTCGCGACTAACCTGCGTCCACGATGATGAGCGGGATCCAGCCGTCCTTCGATATTGTCGACAATCCAGTATTCTTGCGGGTTACAGGTAGCCTGCCATTGCAACAGACGTTTTCCGGTCAGGCTGCTGCCCAACTGCACCACAATCTGTGCCTGCTGTAATTCGGTCACCGCTTTCGCATTGCCCAACCACAGGTCGGCACACGGCAGCGGCTGTCCGGTTTGCGACAGCACATCGCCAATCAGCGGCCAGCCTAACGTCTGCGCCCACAGCGCAACTTTCTTACCCTCTTCCGCCGTCATACGCCCGGCAATCACCACGCCGCGCTTTTGCCGCCAGAAGAACCAGTCGCGCTGTTTGTCACTTTCCAGCCGACGCGCTTCGCGCAGCCAGGGTTTATCATCCTGCCACCAGTCACCCAGCCGCTGCTGCCACTCAATGCCTGTGTCGTCCATCTCGCCATACAGCGGCTCCGCAAACGGGCAGTTAATGTGTACCGCACCGCTGTGCAGTGAAGCCATGGCATTATCGAGGGTGGAAACCAGCCAACTGGCGGGAATGTCCTGCGTCGGACGCGGTAAAGAGAGCGTTTGCGATGGATGAGAAGCAAACATTCCCGGCTGACGAATCGCCTGATTCGCCCCGCAGTCGATAAGCTCAGGCGGTCTGTCCGCCGTGAGTAAAATCAGTTTTTCACCGGTGAGACCGGCTTCGATAAGCGCCGGATACAAATTCGCTACCGCCGTACCGGAGGTCACAATCACCGCAACCGGCTGCCGACTGACCTTGGCCAGACCTAAGGCCAGATGCCCCAACCCGCGCTCGTCAAAGTGGGTATGGTGGATAAAGGCAGAATTCTCCGCTGCGGCCAGCGTCAATGGCGTCGAACGAGAGCCAGGCGCAATGCAAACATGCCTGACGCCGTGGCGAGTGAGTGCTTCCAGTATGACCGCCGCCCAGCGTCGGTTAAATGCGCTTACTGACATAAGATTGTCCGGTATCAATATTGCGACACAGTATAAAGAATCGAATAAATGGATTTTTGATATGAGTCGATAATGTGTGACTCATTAGGCTTCCATCTGTAATAAAGTACGTAAACCCGCCGCTTTATTGTCTATTTCCTGCCATTCTTGTTCGGGATCGGAGCCGCGTACAATCCCGGCCCCAGCGTACAGGCGCACCACATTGCCGCTAATTTTCGCCGAACGTAGCGACACGCAAAACTCACTTTGCTGCAGGGAGAGATATCCCGCAGAGCCGGCATACCATTCTCGTTCAAAAGGTTCATTATGCTGGATGAATGCGCGCGCCCGTTCACGCGGAATGCCCGCCACTGCCGCGGTCGGCTGGAGCTGCATCAGGCAAAGCGTATCGTCCGGTTGATTCAGCGCAGTCCAGATACAGCGGCGCAGATGCTGCACTTTGCGCAGTCTTAGCACCTGCGGTGGCAGCACGTCGAGGGTTTGCGTACAGTTTTGCAGTCGCTGACAGATATCTTCTACCACCAGCATATTCTCACGCTGGTTTTTATCGTCCTTCATCAGCCACTCGCCGAGCTGCCAGGCCCGGTGGTCGTCAGGATGATTAGCGACGGTTCCGGCCAGCGCTTCGGTACGCAGCGCCGTGTCACGCCGCCGATACAAACGTTCAGGAGACGATCCCAAAAAAGCGCACTCGGCGGAAAACGCCATAAAGAAATGGTAGCAGTTAAGGTTTAAGCGACGACTGGAGGCCATCACCGACGCGGCGTTCACCGGCTGTGAGAACTGTAAATCGGTTGCCCGCGCCAGCACCACTTTGTCGAGCGCTTCCCCGGCAATGGTTTGAGTGGCCAGTTCAATCAGGCGCGTCCAGCCCGCTTTATCCGGCCAGTGCTGCTCAGCGGTTAAATTCAGGCGCAGTGCGGGAAGCGGCTTCACGTTGGCAAGCGTTGAAAGGAAGGCGCGCGCGTGCACGGCATCGTCTTGCAGCGACACGTCGCTATACAGGTGTAACCGTAAGGTTGCCACGCCTGCGCAACGCCGCCATTCCAGGCGAGGTAGCAGTAAATTGCCGCGCTGGGGTTCAAACGCATTCAGGCCCCAGATGCGCAGTTCAGAATGGTCTTCATGCTGGTGTAAAAACTGCTGAGCGACGGCCAGAGAGGAAAACGTTGCCACGGCACCCAGCACGGCGGATTCTTCATCACCGTTACGCTGTTGCCAGTAAAACTGCGGCCAGACGGGTTGACTGGCCAGCCAGCCCAAAGCGTCGAAAGCATCATTCAGAGGGAAAGGGATGTCGTAAATACGAATGCCAGGTGCTGCCGGTATCTCTTGCGTCAAAAGGCGCATCAGATTTTCCAGCGCAGTAGTAATTGAATGCACGCAGACCTCTCCCTGTTAAAAACCTCTCATTATACGGGGTACTGACGAGAAAAAGCAGTACCCCCGTTTAGGGAGTACTGACAAATGCGATGAAGGTGTCGAATTTATCGCCGTGCTAACAATAAACCCATCACTAAACCGACCATTGCACCCACGCCGATCCCGCGCCACGGTTTATCATGCACATAGTCATCTGCCCGGCAAACTGCCTTTTTCGCGCGATAATAATAGCTGTCCGAAGCGTGGCTGACGCGATTTCTCACCTCTTCTAACGCCTGTTCGGCTTTCGCTTTTAACTCCAGGTACTTCTGGTCGGCAGGATCGCCCGACGAGCGCAGCACTTCTTCCAGCGTTTCGCTGAGTAATTCCAGGTCATCATCAATACGTGATTCATAAGAATGAAAAGACATTATTTTCTCCCTTTCTATTTACGTACCCGCTAACTATAGACGACCTGAGCTGTTTACGCTTGATGTCCCTCACGCGCCATGCCGATGTGCGGAATACCATCTTCATCATAGATATCCGTCACCGGAACGAAACCAAAGCGCGCGTAGAAAGGTTGCAGATGCGCCTGCGCGCCCAGATACAACGCCTTGTGCGGCCAGTGCTGAGCACAGGATGCCAGCGTCTGCGTCATCAGCTGCTGCCCCAGTTTTTCCCCGCGTAACGCAGCGCTGACAATCACCCGACCGATAACCACCGGTTCGAGATCGTCGTCGCTTTTCAGAATCCTCGCATACGCCACCAGCCGATCATTATGCCATCCCAGAAGGTGTCGGTTTTCACCCGTCAGGTCATCGCCGTCCACATCCTGATACGGACACTGTTGCTCAACAACAAACACCGCACAGCGCAGCTGAAGAATGGCATACAGTTGCTGGACGGTCAGTTCTGTATGGTGGAGATCTTGCCAGTGAATCATTGTCTGCCCCTTGGTTGTGATAACCTGAACACCCTGCCTTATTGATGGCGAAAAGTGTAATACTAAGATGGAATTAATTTTTTTAGGCACGTCTGCGGGAGTCCCCACGCGCTCCCGCAATGTAACGGCAATATTACTCAATCTGCAACACCCTACTCAGGCGGGATTGTGGCTTTTCGATTGCGGCGAAGGAACGCAGCACCAGATGCTGACCACGCCATTCAATCCGGGAAAACTCGATCGTATTTTTATCAGTCATCTGCATGGCGATCACCTTTTTGGCCTGCCGGGACTGCTGTGCAGCCGCTCGATGGCCGGAAACGTCCAGCCGTTGACGCTGTACGGGCCAAAAGGGTTACGTGAATTTACCGAGACTGCATTACGCCTGAGCGGCTCCTGGACCGATTATCCGCTGGAGATTGTGGAAATTACCGCCGGAGAAATTCTCGACGACGGTCTACGTAAAGTAACGGCTTTCGCGCTGGCGCATCCGCTCGAATGCTACGGTTTTCGCGTTGAAGAACATGACAAACCCGGTGCGCTTGACGCCAGCGCGCTGAAGGCAGCGGGCGTTAAGCCAGGGCCGTGGTTCCAGGATCTCAAAGCCGGTAAAACCGTCGTGCTGGAAGATGGTCGTTCCCTTAACGGTGCTGATTTTCTCGCCCCGGCGTTTCCGGGCAAATCCGTGGCGATATTTGGCGATACCGCGCCGTGCGCCTCCGCCCTCGAACTGGCAAAAGGGGTGGATGTGATGGTACATGAGACCACGCTGGACGCCTCGATGGAAGAAAAGGCCAACAGTCGGGGACACAGCTCCACCCGCCAGGCTGCGATGCTGGCACGGGAGGCAGGTGCGGGCCGATTGATTATGACTCACGTCAGCTCGCGTTATGATGAAAAAGGCTGCCAACGTTTGCTCGAAGAGTGCCGGGCGCTGTTTGCGGACACCGAACTGGCGCACGATTTCGCCGTTTTCACGGTTTAACGCTCTATTTTTCCGCCTCAGTGCCGATAACAGTGAAAAGGCTGGCGTTCACACTGAGGACAGGATGAATAATATTCAGAAAGACATTGATGACAGGACAAACCTAACCCTGTCTAACCGCTTTGAACTGCTGCTGTTTCGCCTCGGCACATCGCTGGATGAGCAGAAATCAGAGCTGTTTGGTATCAACGTATTTAAGCTGCGCGAAATTGTCCCCATGCCCGCATTTACGCGTCCGGCGGGCATGAAAGCCCCGTTGCTGGGCATGGTGAACATTCGCGATCAGGTGATCCCGGTGATCGACCTGCCCGCCGTTGCCGGATGCAAGCCTGAGACCGGACTGAACATCCTGCTGATCACCGAATACGCCCGTAGCGTGCAGGCGTTTGCGGTAGAATCAGTGGAAAACATTATGCGCCTGGACTGGCAACAGGTGCATACCGCCGAGAAAGCCGTCAACGGTCGCTATATCACCAGCATCGCCTGTCTGGATGACAACAAAGAAACCAACAACCTGGCGCTGGTACTCGACGTCGAACAGATCCTGTATGACATTGTGCCGTCAAACCACGATCTGCGCGCCACCCACCTGGAGACCAGTAAATTCAATATCACCCCAGGTGCTGTGGCGATTGTGGCAGAAGATTCTAAGGTCGCCCGTGCGATGCTGGAAAAAGGGCTTAACGCCATGAACATTCCGCACCAGATGCATGTCACCGGCAAAGACGCGTGGGAAAAAATTCAGCAGCTGTCCCTGGAAGCGCAGGCGGAAGGCAAGTCCATCAGCGAGAAAATTGCGCTGGTGCTTACCGATCTGGAAATGCCGGAGATGGACGGCTTTACGCTGACCCGCAAGATTAAGACCGATGAACGTCTGAAGAAGATCCCGGTCGTCATCCACTCGTCCCTTTCCGGCAGCGCCAATGAAGATCACGTGCGCAGAGTGAAGGCCGATGGCTACGTGGCGAAATTCGAGATCAACGAGCTGTCTTCCGTAATCCAGGAAGTGATGGAGCGCGCGGCGAAAGACATTAATGGGCCACTGGTGAGCCGCCAGATTTCAGCCTGACTGAACTCAGCA
>NZ_SZWV01000020.1:30051-73471 GCF_005280945.1 Citrobacter sp. wls718 | reverse complement strand
CCCGCCGCGGCGGGTTTTTTCGTTTTAGCGTATCGCTTACATCAGCGGCGTCGCTAACTGCACGATGCTGATCAGCGGTTGCGGGTAGATACCCAGCACCAGCACCAGCAGCGCAGAGATCAGCACCACGATACCGCCCGCGCTGTACTGCCAGTTAGACGGTGCATCACGGTTCAGTTGCTGCGGTGCGCTCAGGTACAGGCTCACGGCAACGCGCAGGTAATAGTACAAACCAATCGCGGAACCGACCACCACGGCGGCAACCAGCCACCACAGGTTAGCCTGCACACCGACGGCCAGCACGTAGAACTTACCGATAAAGCCCAGCGTCATCGGGATACCCGCCAGAGACAGCATCATCACCGTCATCACAGCCGCGAGGATCGGACGATGCCAGAACAGACCGCGGTAGGAGAACAGTGAATCCGCATCCGGACCACGATACGGGCTGGACATCAGGCTGACCACACCGAACGCGCCGAGGCTGCTGAACAGATAACCAGCCAGGTACACGCCTACTGCTTCCATCGACATCTCGCCACTTTGCAGGGCAATCAACGCCACTAGCAGGTAGCCAAGGTGAGAGATAGACGAATAACCAAGCAGACGCTTGATGTTGGTCTGGCTCAGCGCCATCAGGTTACCGAAGATGATAGAGGCAAAGGCAATCACGCCCAGCACAATACGTACCGCTTCGCTGTCGCCAACCGGCGCGTACAGGAACAGACGCATCACCACGCCGAAGATAGCGATTTTGCTCGCCGTCGCCAGGAAGGTGGACACCGGAGCCGGAGCACCCTGGTAGACGTCTGGCGTCCACAGGTGGAACGGCACCAGAGAGAGCTTAAAGCCCAGACCGACGATCATCATCCCGAAGCCTGCCAGCAGCAGCGGTTCGTTCAGCATACCGTCGCCGAGGCTCTTACCGAGTGCCACGAACGACAGGTTGCCGGACTGTGCGTACACCAGCGCCATACCGAACAGCAGGAATGAAGACGCTGCGGCAGACAGAATGGTGTATTTGATACTGGCTTCCAGCGAGCGTTTCTGACGAAACGCATAGCCCACCAGACCAAACAGCGGCAGAGAGATCAGTTCGATACCGAGGAACAACGCCGCCAGATGGTTAGCGTTAGCCAGCAGAATCCCGCCCAGCGCGGCAATCAGCACCAGCAGGTAGAACTCTTCCCGGTTGTCGTCATAGCCTTCCAGCCATGGGTAGGCAAAGGTACAAGTAGCAAGGCTCGCCAGCAGGACCATCCCGGTGTAGAGCATCGCGAAACCGTCAACCCGCATCAGCGGGGTGACGTCCATGGCGCCTGCCTGGCCAACAAACCAGAGCGAAACCAGCGCGGCGTTAAGCCCAATGACCGACAGCGTGGCATTGAGGAAGTGATTGCGTCGCCACGCAATGGAGAGCATCACAACCACCACCGTCAAGCCGACGATCAGCAGCGGTAGCAGCGCAATCAGGTGTTGTGGAGTTATTGTCATGGCGATTTACGGCCTTGTAGTAGTAACGGAATTAACAAACCACTGCTGGATGTTGCTCATCGCAGAATGCGAGGTATCCAGAATCGGCTGCGGATAGAAGCCAAGCAGTACCAGAAGCACGACCAGCAACAGGATGATAAACAGCTCACGCAGCGACATCCCTGGCAGTTCAACACTGGCAATCTGGCTTTTCGCTTTACCAAAGTAAGCGCGATGCAGCATCGCCAGCGAGTAAACAGAGGCAAACACCAGACCGAAGGTCGAGATCACGGTAATGACCGGAACCACCTGGTAGCTGCCGAACAGAATCATAAATTCGCCAACGAAGTTACCGGTTCCCGGCATACCCAGCGTACAGACCGCGAAGAACATCGACAGCGCAGGCAACCATTTCATTTTGCCCCACAGGCCGCCCATCATACGCATATCACGCGTGTGCAGACGTTCGTACAGCTGACCACACAGAATGAACAGGCCGGCCGCAGACAGACCGTGCGCAATCATCTGGATAACCGCACCCTGGTACGCCAGCTGGCTACCGGTGTAGATAGCAATCAACACGAAGCCCATGTGCGAGACGGAGGTGTAGGCAATCAGACGCTTGATATCGTACTGATTAAAGGCCATCCACGCGCCGTAGAAAATACCGATAACACCCAGCCACATAGCGATAGGTGCGAACTCCGCAGACGCGTTCGGGAACAGCGGCAGGGAGAAGCGCAGCAGACCGTAGGCCGCGGTTTTCAGCAAAATCCCCGCCAGGTCAACGGAACCTGCGGTCGGTGCCTGGGAGTGCGCATCCGGCAACCAGCCGTGCAGCGGAACCACCGGCATTTTCACCGCAAAGGCGATGAAGAAGCCCAGCATCAGCAGATATTCCACGCCGTGGGACATCGGTGTGTTCAGCAGTTCTTCATAGTTGAAGGTCCAGACACCGGTGGCTTTATAGTGCACAAATACCAGCGCCAGGATGGCAATCAACATCACCAGACCACTCGCCTGGGTATAAATGAAGAACTTGGTGGCCGCCGTGATACGCGTTTTACCGTCGGACGCTTTATGCCCCCACAGCGCGATCAGGAAGTACATCGGCACCAACATCATTTCCCAGAAGAAGAAGAACAGGAACATGTCGATGGCCAGGAACACGCCGATCACGCCGCCGAGGATCCACATCAGGTTCAGGTGGAAGAAGCCCTGGTACTTTTCAATTTCATTCCAGGAACACAGTACCGCCAGAACACCGAGCAGACCGGTCAGCACCACCATCAGCAGCGACAGACCGTCGATAGCTAAATGAATAGAGATGCCAAAGCGCGGGATCCACTGCATGACGAACTCAGACTGCCACTGCGGAATACCAGCGGATTGCGTCAGTGAATAGCCGCCCTGCAACCACAGTTGCAGGCCAAGCGCTAGCGTCAGTCCCATGGTAATCAGCGCGATCCAGCGCGGTACCTTCACGCCAAAGCGTTCGGTCTGCCAGCACAGGAAACCACCGATAAAGGGGATTAATATCAACCAAGGTAATAACATAGCTAAGTATGTCCCTTATATTTATTCCTGCTCAGGCTATCTCACTCGTCAGCCCAAATCCCGGCAGTGCTCGCAATCCTCACGTACTTCAGTACGCTCCGGTTGCTCTGCGCTGGCGGTATTCGGTCTGACTTCGCCGATGACGCCTGTACTTCAGGAACAGATTTTCAACGAATTCTAAAAATTATTTTTGGGTTTGTAGGCCGGATAAGCACAGCGCCATCCGGCAGTCGTTCATCCGGCCAACAAACTCAACGCAGTACCATCAGCAGTGCCAGCACGACAACCGCACCGATGCTCATTGACGCGACATACCAGCGCAGATACCCGTTCTCACTGAGCAGCAGACCTTTGCCTGCAAAGCGGGAGAGGATCGCCGGAATGTTCATCATTGCGTTCATCGGATCGCGTTTCAGCAGCCAGGCAACGCCAAGGAACGGCTTGACGAACACTTTGTCGTACAGCCAGTCAAAGCCCCAGGCGTTATACCACCAGGTGCCCAGCAGACGGCACGGCGCACTGTTGGCAATCGAGGTCACAAGCGTACGTTTACCCAGCCACAGCCATGCTGCAATCAGGATCCCCGCAATCGCGACGATGCCAGAGGTAATTTCCAGCGTCATCACGCTACCATGCGGCAGCTCGGTGGTTGCCGGAAGCACGCCATGCAACGGAGGCACAATCAGCGCGCCAACGAAGGTGGACAGGATCATCAGCACAATCAGCGGCAGATGGTGGGTAATCCCCTTCCCTGCGTGCGCGTGAATTTGTTCTTTACCGTGGAACACGATGAAAATCATACGGAAGGTGTACAGAGAGGTCATAAACGCACCGACCAGACCTGCCACCATCAGATTGATATGACCGTTCGCCATCGCACCGGCCAGAATCTCATCCTTACTGAAGAAGCCTGCGGTAATCAGCGGCAGAGCCGACAACGCCGCGCCGCCAACCAGGAAGCTGAGATAAACCAGTGGGATTGACTTACGCAAGCCGCCCATTTTGAAGATGTTCTGTTCGTGGTGGCAGGCCAGGATCACCGAACCCGATGCCAGGAACAACAGCGCTTTAAAGAAAGCGTGCGTCATCAGGTGGAAAATCGCCGCATCCCAGGCCTGAACGCCAAGCGCCAGGAACATGTAGCCAATCTGGCTCATGGTGGAATACGCGAGAACGCGTTTGATGTCGGTTTGTACCAGTGCGGCGAAGCCTGCCAGAACCAGCGTGATCGCCCCGATAATCCCCACCAGGTGCAGAATTTCCGGCGTCAGCAGGAACAGGCCGTGGGTACGCGCAATCAGGTAGACACCAGCAGTAACCATCGTTGCGGCGTGGATCAGCGCGGAGACAGGCGTCGGGCCGGCCATCGCATCAGCAAGCCACGTCTGCAACGGCAACTGCGCCGATTTACCGACCGCACCGCCCAGCAGCATCAGGGTTGCCCACATCAGCATGTCATTGCCCGCGGCAAAGTGCGCCGGTGCCAGTTCAACCATTTCGCGGAAGTTCAGCGTGCCCAGCTCGTTGTAGAGAATGAACAGCGCGAACGCCAGAAATACGTCGCCGACACGGGTTACCACGAAGGCTTTCATTGCCGCTGCGCCATTCTTCGGATCGGTATAGTAGAAACCGATCAGCAGATAGGAGCACAGGCCCACGCCTTCCCAGCCGAGGTACATCAGCAGCAGGTTATCCGCCAGTACCAGAATCACCATGCTGGCGATAAACAGGTTGGTATAGGCGAAGAAACGGGAGTACCCCTCTTCCCCGCGCATGTACCAGGAAGCGAACATGTGAATCAGGAAACCAACGCCGGTTACTACTGAGAGCATGGTCAGCGACAAGCCGTCCAGCA
Source organism: Citrobacter sp. wls718 (assembly GCF_005280945.1). Lineage (NCBI taxonomy): Bacteria > Pseudomonadati > Pseudomonadota > Gammaproteobacteria > Enterobacterales > Enterobacteriaceae > Citrobacter > Citrobacter sp. wls718. The sequence goes on along the minus strand of NZ_SZWV01000020.1, from coordinate 68,586 downwards.
CCAGATTAAAACCGATGTTAAAGTCGCCAACAGACATCCACGTCCACAGCGGAACGCTAAATGCCTGTTTACCGTTAGCGAAGAAATCGACGCCAATAAATGCAGTGACCAGCGCCGCCAGGCCAATCGACCCGACGCCCACGGTAGCGGACAGATTTTCTGACCAACGACCACGAGAGAACGCCAGTAATACAAAGCCAAGAAATGGCAGAATAATGGTTAAGGCAAGCATGTTCATCCACGCATCTCACTTACTGAATCGATGTTCAGGTTCTGGCGGCGGCGATGAAGTTGCAGCAACAGCGCAAGTCCAATGCTCGCTTCCGCAGCCGCAAGGCTGATGGCGAGAATGTACATCACCTGACCATCGGTCTGGCCCCAGTAGCTTCCGGCGACCACAAAGGCCAGCGCAGAGGCGTTAATCATGATTTCCAGCCCAATCAGCATAAACAGCAGATTGCGGCGGATAACCAGACCGGTTAAGCCCAGTACGAATAAGACAGCCGCGAGGATCAGTCCATGTTGTAAGGGGATCATGCGTGCTCCTCCGTTTTTCTTTTCGCGCGGTCATCCGTGCGGTTGCTCAGCACTTCGCCAGAACGCTCTTCGCGACCGACGTGGAAGGCCACAACCAGACCCGCCAGCAGCAGCATTGACGCCAGCTCAACCGCCAGAACATAAGGTCCGAACAGCGAGATGCCGACCGCTTTCGCGCTAATTGGCGTCCCGTCGATGCCCTGATCGTTAACGCCAAGAATCGCGTAGACGATCACCGCCAGCATGATGGCCGACAGAATCGCCGGACCAATCCACACCTGCGGCCTCAGCCACTGACGTTCCTGTTCGATTTCAGCACCGCCCAGGTTGAGCATCATGACCACGAACACGAACAGCACCATAATGGCGCCCGCGTACACGATAATTTCCAGCGCACCGGCAAAGTAAGCGCCCAGCGAGAAAAACACCCCAGAAATCGCCAGCAGCGAAATAATCAGGTACAGCAGTGCGTGTACCGGATTGGTGTGAGTGATGACCCGCAAGGTTGCGAGAATGGCTATCAGGCCACAGATATAAAAAGCGAACTCCATTGCCCCTCTCCTTACGGTAACAGGCTCTTGACGTCGATAGGCTTGGCTTCGTTCTCTGCTTCGCCCTTATCTTTGCCGTCGATTGCCATACCTGCCATCCGGTAGAAGTTATATTCCGGATATTTACCCGGACCGGAGATCAGCAGATCCTCTTTCTCGTAAACCAGATCCTGGCGCTTATACTCACCCAGTTCGAAATCTGGAGTAAGCTGAATAGCCGTTGTCGGACAGGCTTCTTCGCACATACCGCAGAAAATGCAGCGTGAGAAGTTGATGCGGAAAAACTCCGGATACCAGCGACCATCTTTAGTCTCTGCTTTTTGCAGAGAGATACAGCCGACCGGACAGGCTACCGCACACAGGTTACAGGCAACGCAGCGCTCTTCGCCGTCCGGGTCGCGTGTCAGTACGATACGACCACGAAAACGGGGCGGTAGATAGACCGGCTCTTCCGGGTACATCTGCGTTTCGCGTTTGGCGAACGCATGCAGGCCGATCATCCAGATACTACGAAGCTGGGTGCCTGCGCCTACAAGTAATTCTTTTAAGGTCATGGTCTTTGTGTCCCTTATTGCGCCTGCCACAGAATGACAGCCGCCGTTACCAGCAAATTGACGAGCGTCAGCGGCAGACAAACTTTCCAGCCGAAGGACATTACCTGGTCATAACGAGGACGCGGTAACGACGCACGAATCAAAATGAACATCATCATAAAGAACGCGGTTTTCAGCGCGAACCAGACGAATGGCGGTAAGAACGGGCCATGCCAGCCACCGAAGAACAGGGTAACCATCAGCGCAGAAATGGTGACGATACCGATGTACTCCCCCACGAAGAACAGGCCGAATTTCATCCCGGAATATTCAATGTGGTAACCATCGGCCAGTTCCTGCTCGGCTTCCGGCTGGTCAAACGGGTGACGGTGACAGACCGCGACGCCCGCGATAGCAAAGGTGACAAAACCAAAGAATTGCGGAATAACGTTCCAGATATCAGCCTGGTTATTGACGATGTCGGTCATGTTAAATGAACCGGCCTGCGCCACCACGCCCATCAGGGAAAGTCCGAGGAACACTTCATAGCTCAGGGTCTGCGCAGACGCACGCATTGCGCCGAGCAGCGAGTATTTGTTGTTGCTCGACCAACCGGCAAACAGCACCGCGTACACCGCCAGACCGGCCATCATCAGGAAGAACAAGATCCCGATGTTAAGGTCAGCGACCACCCAGTTCGGGCTGACCGGCACAATGGCGAAGGCCAGCAGCAGCGAAGTGAAAGCGATCATCGGTGCCAGCGTAAAGATGACGCGATCCGAGAATTTCGGGATCCAGTCTTCTTTAAAGAACATCTTGATCATGTCCGCGACCAGCTGGAGCGAACCGCCCCAGCCTACACGGTTCGGTCCATAACGGTTCTGGAACAGACCCAGCAGACGACGTTCGCCAAAGCTCATGAATGCCCCGCAGGTGACCACCACCAGCAGGATCACCACCGCTTTGAGAATGCTCAGCAGGATCTCAATCAGATCGGGTGTAATCCAACTCATTGTTGTGCCTCCTGCAGATCCTCAAGACGCGCACCTGCCAGAACCGGCGCGATACCCGGCATACCCATCGGCAAACCAACCTGCCCCGCCGTCAACCCTTCTGCGATTTCAACCGGTAATGTGACCGTGTTGCCATCGTAGCTAAAGGAAACGTGCGTACCCGCATTGACGCCCAACTTCTCGGCATCAGCCGGATTGAGTTTAATGTACGGCTGCGGCATGCGGGTCTGGATAACCGGCGCGCGCTGGGACATTTCGTCGCTACCAAACAGATGATAGTACGGCGCGATACGCCACTGACCATCCTGCGCCTGGAAGCTCGCCGGAACGGTAGTGAAGTAGTCCAGACCGCCTTCGGAGGCTTCAATCAGACGCACGCCCGGATCGCCATGGCGCAGTTTGCCGCCCACTTCATCCTGGAACTTGTTCCACGCTTGTGGTGAGTTCCAGCCTGGTGCCCAGGCAAACGGAATTTGTGAACGCGGCGCAGACGGCTGGTTGTTCCCTTCCATCGAGAAGGCAAACATAGTGTCTTTGTCCTGCGGTTGACGCGGTTCATGCACGCTAATGTTGGCACGCATGGCGGTACGACCACTGTAACGATGCGGCTCACGTGCCAGTTTCTGCCCACGAATACGGAAGCTCGCGTCCGGCGCGGCATCTTTAATGCCAGCCAACTGCGGCAACGCGGCTACGGCGGCGTCGATGACGTGATCGAGCTGCGTCCAGTCCACTTCACGGCTCTGCACGGTGCTGTGCAGCGAGTGCAGCCAGCGCCAGCTTTCCAGCATCACAATGTTGCTGTCGTAGTAGCTTGGGTCATATACCTGGAAGAAACGCTGTGCGCGGCCTTCGTTATTGATAACCGTACCGTCGCTTTCGGCAAAACTTGCTGCAGAAAGGACCAGATGGGCATTGTCCATAATCGCGGTACGCTGATGGTCAACGACCAGTACCAGCGGTGCTTTCGCCAGCGCAGCGTTAACGCGAGTGGCAGACGCATGGCGATGCAGGTCATTTTCCAGTACCACCACGGCATCAGCACGACCTGTTTCCAGTTCGGTCAGCGCATCATCAAGTGAACCGCCGCCAATCATGCCGAGGCCCATGCTGTTAACAGAGCGGGCAATCATGGTGATACCGACGTCTGCGCCACGACCTTTCAGCGCCTTCGCCACGTTAGCAGCAGCCTGAATCACTTCAGCGCTACCGGCGTTGGTACCGGAGATAATCAGCGGTTTCTTCGCGCCAGCCAGGGCCTGAACGATGACGTCGATTTTGTTCTGCAGGTCACGGTCAATACCGTCAACGGCCGGAGCGGTGTTATCCAGCGCGTGGGCAATGGCGAAACCTAAACGCGCCTGATCTTCAACCGGCGCACGGTAGGTCCATGCTGCGATATCATCCAGACGGGTGTTATCCACGTTGGTCACGAACAGCGGATGCTTGGCACGTTGGCCGATGTTAAGGATCGCGGCAATCTGCCAGTCAGCCACTTTCTGCGCTGCTGCCATTTCGCGTGCTTTACCTTTCACCGCCTGACGTACAGCTAGCGCAACGCGTGCGCCGGTCTGGGTAACATCTTCGCCCAGCACCAGGACCGCATCGTAAGATTCAATCTCGCGCAGTGCCGGGGTATGAATACCGCCGTCACGCAGCACGCTCAGCGCCAGTTGCAGACGTTCCAGTTCGCCTTGAGCGATACCGGTATAGAAGTTTTCCGCACCCACCAGTTCACGCAACGCAAAGTTGCTTTCAACGCTGGCGCGCGGGGAGCCGATGCCGATCACTTTCTTCGACTGACGCAGAATGTCAGCCGCGCCCTGCATCGCCTGCTCGGCGTTGAGGGTGATCAGATCGTCGCCACGACGCTGAACCGGCTGACGCGGACGGTCTTTCAGGTTCACGTAACCATAGCCAAAACGACCACGGTCGCAGAGGAAGTAGTGGTTAACGGTACCGTTATAACGGTTTTCGATACGACGCAGTTCACCGTAACGCTCACCCGGGCTGGTGTTACAGCCAATGGAACACTGCTGGCAGATGCTTGGCGCAAACTGCATGTCCCATTTACGGTTATAACGCTCGGAGTGCGTTTTATCGGTGAACACGCCGGTCGGGCAGATTTCTACCAGGTTACCGGAGAATTCGCTCTCCAGCACGCCGTCTTCCGGGCGACCGAAGTAGACGTTGTCATGTGCGCCATAGACGCCCAGATCCGCGCCGTCAGCGTAATCTTTGTAGTAGCGAACGCAGCGATAGCAGGCGATGCAGCGGTTCATTTCATGAGAGATGAACGGCCCCAGGTCCTGGTTGCGGTGGGTGCGCTTGGTAAAGCGGTAGCGACGGAAGCTATGACCCGTCATCACGGTCATATCCTGAAGGTGACAGTTACCGCCCTCTTCGCAGACCGGACAGTCGTGTGGGTGGTTAGTCATCAACCATTCCACCACGCTTTCACGGAACTGTTTCGCTTCTTCGTCATCGATAGAAATAAAGGTGCCTTCGGTGGCCGGTGTCATACAAGACATCACCAGGCGACCACGCGTATCTTCCGCGTTTTGATATTGCTTCACCGCACACTGGCGGCAAGCACCGACGCTTCCCAGCGCCGGGTGCCAGCAAAAGTACGGAATATCAAGGCCGAGGGACAGACAAGCTTCTAGCAGGTTGTCCGCGCCGTTGACCTCATATTCTTTGCCGTCTACATGAATCGTAGCCATAGTCAGCATGCTTCCAGTTGGCTTAGTCAGTGACCAAGCGTTAATCGAATTTCTTTTCCGCTTTATCCTTCAAGCTGCCTCGGCGTTGGCTTCTCTCGTTCACCCCAGTCACTTACTTTAGTAAGCTCAGGGATTCTCTCGGTTGCCGCCTTGACGCATCTTGAATGCTTTCGCGTAAAACGTTTACCAGCGCTCTTTCAACAGGTTCGGCTGAATACCACCAATCGCATGGGTATTGCTGAAGGTCTGCTTGATGCCAGCTTCGAATTCTTCGCGGAAATATTTAATGGCGCTCTGCAGCGGTTCGACCGCACCCGGTGCGTGTGCACAGAAGGTTTTACCCGGACCGAGGAAACGACACAGTTGCTCAAGTGTCTCGATATCCCCAGGCTGGCCTTCGCCACGCTCCAGCGCACGCAGAATTTTTACGCTCCACGGCAAACCATCACGGCACGGCGTACACCAGCCGCAGGACTCGCGGGCAAAGAACTCTTCGAGGTTACGCACCAGCGGCACCATGCCAATCTCGTGATCGACCGCCATCGCCAGCGCCGTACCCAGACGGCTACCCGCTTTACCGATGCTTTCGAACTCCATCGGCAGGTCAAGGTGCGCTTCGGTCAGGAAGTCAGTCCCCGCACCGCCCGGCTGCCAGGCTTTGAACTTCAGGCCATCACGCATGCCGCCCGCATAATCTTCGAGGATTTCACGCGCGGTGGTCCCAAACGGCAGTTCCCACAGTCCCGGATTCTTCACGCGACCGGAGAAGCCCATCAGCTTGGTGCCTGCGTCTTTGCTCTTCGAAATATTCTGGTACCACTCCACGCCGTTGGCGAGGATAGCCGGTACGTTACACAGAGTTTCGACGTTGTTCACGCAGGTCGGCTTACCCCATGCGCCAGAGCTTGCCGGGAACGGCGGCTTGGATCGCGGGTTAGCACGACGACCTTCGAGGGAGTTGATCAGGGCGGTTTCTTCACCGCAGATGTAGCGCCCTGCCCCGGTGTGCACAAACAGTTCGAAGTCGAAACCGGTGCCCATGATATTTTTGCCAAGCAGACCCGCTTCGGTCGCTTCAGCAATGGCGCGACGCAGATTCACCGCCGCTTCAATGTATTCACCGCGCAGGAAGATGTAACCGCGGTACGCTTTCAGCGCAAACGCGGAGATCAGCATGCCTTCCACCAGCAGGTGTGGCAGCTGTTCCATCAACAGACGGTCTTTATAGGTGCCCGGCTCCATTTCATCGGCGTTACACAGCAGGTAACGGATGTTCATGGATTCGTCTTTCGGCATCAGGCTCCACTTCAGACCCGTGGAAAAGCCTGCGCCGCCGCGCCCTTTCAGGCCAGCGTCTTTCACCTGATTAACGATTTCGTCCGGTGACAGCCCGGTCAGGGCCTTACGCGCACCTTCGTAACCGTTTTTGCTACGGTATTCATCCAGCCATATTGGCTGGTTGTCATCGCGCAGACGCCAGGTCAGCGGATGCGTTTCGGGAGTACGGATAATGTCTTTCATTTATACCGCTCCAGCAGTTCGGGAATGCCTTCCGGAGTCAGGTGAGCATGCGTATCTTCATCGATCATCATGTTCGGCCCCTTGTCGCAGTTCCCCAGGCAACAGGTCGGCAGCAACGTAAAGCGACCATCAAAGGTCGTCTGCCCCGGCTTGATGTTGAGTTTTTTCTCAAGTGCCGCCTGGATCCCTTGATAGCCGTTGATATGGCACACCACGCTGTCGCAGTAGCGGATCACGTGGCGACCGACCGGCTGGCGGAAGATCTGGCTGTAAAACGTGGCAACACCTTCAACGTCGCTTGCCGGGATACCCAGCACATCAGCGATCGCATAGATCGCCCCATCCGGCACCCAGCCACGCTGTTTCTGAACGATTTTCAGCGCTTCAATGGACGCCGCACGCGGGTCTTCGTAGTGGTGCTTCTCGTGCTCAATCGCTTCACGCTCAGCCGCACTCAGCTCAAAAGCCTCGGTTTGTGGTTGTTGATTCTCGTGCATAATTAGCGGTCCACATCTGACATAACAAAATCGATACTACCCAGATGGACGATAAGGTCGGACACCAGGCTGCCACGTACCGCTACCGGGATCTGCTGCAAATGCGCATAGCTCGGTGTACGGATACGAGTACGGTAACTCATGGTGCTGCCATCGCTGGTCAGGTAGTAACTGTTGATACCCTTGGTCGCTTCCACCATCTGGAAGGATTCCTGCGCCGGCATTACCGGGCCCCACGACACTTGCAGGAAGTGGGTGATCAGGGTTTCGATATGCTGTAGCGTGCGCTCTTTCGGCGGCGGCGTGGTCAGCGGGTGATCCGCTTTGAACGGGCCTTCCGGCATGTTGTTGAGGCACTGCTCAAGGATGCGCAGGCTCTGGCGCAGCTCTTCAACTTTCAGCATCACGCGGGTGTAGCAGTCGGAAACACCACCGCCCACCGGGATTTCGAAATCGAAGTTTTCATAGCCAGAGTACGGACGTGACTTACGCACGTCAAAATCAATACCAGTTGCACGCAGCGCAGCACCGGTACAACCCCAGTCCAGCGCTTCTTTCTTACCGTAAGCGGCAACACCCTGCGAACGGCCTTTCAGGATGGTGTTGCGCAGCGCAGCTTTCTCGTAGGAATCCAGACGCTTCGGCATCCAATCGAGGAAATCACGCAGCAGCTTGTCCCAACCGCGCGGCAGGTCGTGTGCAACGCCACCGATACGGAACCAGGCCGGGTGCATACGGAAACCGGTGATCGCTTCTACCACGTCATAGATTTTCTGACGGTCGGTAAAGGCGAAGAACACGGGGGTCATCGCGCCGACGTCCTGAATGAACGTGGAGATATACAGCAGGTGGCTGTTGATACGGAAAAGTTCAGAAAGCATAACGCGGATCACGTTGACGCGATCCGGTACGGTAATGCCCGCCAGCTTTTCTACCGCCAGCACGTACGGCATTTCGTTCACGCAGCCGCCGAGATATTCGATACGGTCGGTGTACGGAATGTAGCTGTGCCAGGACTGACGTTCACCCATCTTTTCGGCGCCACGATGGTGGTAGCCGATGTCAGGCACGCAGTCGACGATCTCTTCGCCGTCAAGCTGAAGAACAATACGGAATGCACCGTGAGAAGACGGGTGGTTCGGACCGAGGTTGAGGAACATAAAGTCCTCGTTTTCGGTACCACGCTGCATGCCCCAGTCTTCAGGTTTGAAGGTCAGTGACTCCATTTCCAGATCCTGCTTGGCTTTGGTCAGCTCAAACGGATCGAATTCGGTCGCACGCGCCGGGTAATCTTTACGCAGCGGATGGCCTTCCCAGGTATGCGGCATCAGAAGACGCGTCAGGTGCGGGTGGCCTTCGATATCAATACCAAACATTTCCCAGGTTTCACGCTCATACCAGTTGGCGTTCGGGAACAGTTTGGTGAACGTCGGCACGCGCAGATCGTTTTCAGACAATGCCACCTTGAGCATGATATCGCGATTGCGTTCAATGGAGATCAGGTGATAGAAAACGGAAAAATCCGCGGCAGGTAACCCTTCGCGGTGCGTACGCAGACGTTCGTCCATACCGTGTAAGTCAAACAGCATGACGTAAGGTTTCGGCAATCTCTTTAAGAAATCACCCACTTCCAGGAGTTGTTCACGCTTGACCCAAACAACGGGTACCCCGGTGCGAGTCGCCTGAACGGTAAAGGCATCCGGCCCAAAACGGTTGCGCAGTTCGCCAATGACCGGGTCATCGAGATGATCCCGTGTTTGCCAGGCAGCGTCTTGCGCGGTTAAGTCGGTCATATTGTTCACCATTGCAAATGGTTCGTGGTGACTGTTAAGCCTGGCTTCGCGCTATTTGAATAGTGATATGCGAAGGTAATCCCCAGGCCGACAGGCGCAAATTAAATCTCGTCCGGTGTGCGAAGATTCGTTACAGCAATACGTTCGCCACGCTTACGCTCGCGCTCTGACTGCATATTGGCGCGATAAACGCCCTGATCGCCAACCACCCATGAGAGCGGACGACGTTCTTTGCCAATGGAGTCTTGCAGCAGCATCAGTGCCTGCATGTAGGCTTCCGGACGCGGCGGGCATCCCGGGATGTACACATCAACCGGAATAAACTTATCAACGCCCTGCACAACGGAGTAAATATCGTACATACCGCCGGAGTTGGCACATGCGCCCATGGAAATAACCCATTTTGGTTCCAGCATCTGATCGTAGAGGCGCTGAATAACCGGGGCCATTTTGGTAAAGCAGGTGCCGGCCACGACCATCAGGTCGGCCTGACGCGGAGAGGCACGCAGAACTTCTGCGCCAAAACGGGCCACGTCATGCACGGCGGTGAACGAGGTCACCATCTCAACGTAGCAGCAGGAAAGGCCAAAGTTGTATGGCCAAATTGAGTTTTTACGGCCCCAGTTAACCATGTCATGCAGTTTGCCCATGAACACGTTTTTGTTAACTTCTTGTTCCAGGGGGTCGGTTACGATCTCCTGTTTTTGCAGGGGGTAACGGTCGTTCTCACCGTTAGGATCTATGCGGGTGAGCGTATAATCCATCTTAATGCCTCGCGGTTAGCGTTGACGATTAGCGATACTGTTCGTTTCCGGGTTCATACGCTCGCGGCGTGAACGCGCGGGCGTCCAGTCCAGCGCGCCAATACGCACCAGATAAACCAGACCTGCCAGTAACACAAAAATAAAAATTGCAGCTTCCACAAAGCCAATCCAGCCGCTTTCACGGATAGATGTTGACCATGCAAAAAGATACAGCGCTTCAACGTCGAAGATAACGAAGAACATGGCTACCAGGTAAAACTTGGCAGACAGGCGCAAGCGGGCGGTGCCGACCGAGTCGATACCTGATTCAAACGGCACGTTTTTAGATCTCGCGCGCGCGCGACCCCCTAAAAACCAGCCGCCGACGAGCATCAGGCAGCACAGGCCAATGGCAACAATAAGAAAGATAGCGAATGCCCAGTGATGAGCGATGATTTCAGTGGATGTTGACATACTCATTGCTTACTCATCAAAAGTAGCGCCAAATTCTCTGCTCTTTACGGCAGATGAACGCCACATCGATTCATGGGGAGGAATAAAAAAAACCTTACAATCACTGTAGAAAACCATTTATACAGCCAATTGATGGGGTTTTTTACTCCTTTCTATAACCTTTTGTCAACTTTAACAAAAGTTTCCTCACATTATTTTACACCAATTCAGCATCATTAACATAAAGTGCTATTTAGACTCATTTCAGTCCTGTCATTAGCCAATTTTAATGTTGTTGAATCGTGTCCGTAGTGAAGTAAAAAAGATAATACACCTCTATTTTGACAGGAATTCGTGCAGATGCCTCCCCCTAAATGTGAGTATTTTCTTGATCTGTGACACGCTTTTGTTAATCCATCATAAAAAACAGCAACAATTTCTCTAGTTTTTTAACATGAAAATAATAGGCCCTTCTTTTGTTTATTTTTTGCTCAATTTAATCGAAAATCTTTTACCTACTGATTTTATTCACTTTTCATTTACAAACAGGCTATAGACTGCCTGTTTTGTATAAAAAAAGAGCCACTGGAAGTTATTTCATCTTTAGTGGCTCTTTTTTGCACTTACATTTTAAAACGATTATTTGTGACGCATTACTCAAAGTCACCTTCAACGATCAGCGAATCATCTCCCCCTTCAGGGGTAAACTGATTGTATTGCCATGGGTTTTGGTACGTTTGCATCGACTTAAAGATAACCTGAGCTAACTCGTTTTGCGTGCTGGTATCGCAGCACAGCAGGTATTCGGTTTCTGGCAACGGTGGCAAACCATCCACCGCACCTAACACGCGCAAGTCCGGACTCATCATTTCTACCGGACGGGCCGTGACGCCCAATCCTGCTTTTACTGCAGCGCGAACCGCAGGCAATGTTGACGCCACTTAGGCCAAACGCCACGGGATCTGCGCAGCATTTAGCGTAGACAGCACGATATCGCGAAACGGGCTGGGATCGTCCAGCAGGACCAGCGGCACCGGTTCCCCTTTTTGCAGGATGTATTCAGCCGCACAATACCAGTGCGTCGGAGAGGTACGCAGATTCAGGCACTCGAAATCCCCAGGGCGGTTGGTGGTCACCACCAAATCCACTTCCTGTGACTTCAGCATATCCACCATAAAGGCGTTACGCTTGACCCTCACATCCAGCGCAAGCTTCGGATAAACCGAACTGATGCGGTTGAGCAAAAACGGCAGTATCGTATCGGCGGATTCATCAGAGGCGCCAATAGTTAACACGCCCTGAAGATTATTGAACATTAATGATGAGCAAGCCTCATCATTGAAGCGCAGAATTTTTCTGGCGTAACCCAACAGCTGGATACCGTGTTCCGTCAGCAGTTTGTTACGTCCATGGCGCGCGAACAACTCTTTCCCGACAAGTTGCTCGAGGCGTTGCATTTGCTGGCTCACCGCAGACTGAGTGCGACATACCGCAGCAGCCGCAGCCGCGAAAGTATTCAGATCGGCAACAGCAACAAACGTTCTCAGCAGATCGAGATCGAGGTTAATTATCGGACGATTTGCATTTATCATAAATTTTCACTTACTCGCGGGTCATTCCGGGTTAATGCTGTGCATTCAGAAACAAAAATTCCATTTGTAATGTGCCTGCCTCGTATTTTCACTTAGTGTAACTAAGTGAAAATAAGGATGTATTAGATGTAACAACTGAAACAACCCTCTTACTTCGCTATATAATGCGCCGCATGGCTCATCAGAATATAGCAAAGAGAAAGCGCCATTTTTTAGCTACAGGCAGATTCTTACTAATGGAAAACATGTAAATTTTGTAAATATGAAAAAATAGTTTATGGACGTCAATTTACACATTAAAATCTAATTTTTCAGTATGTTATGGTCAACGTGTCAGCATTAGAATTATCAAAGAACATACGCAACACACCATTTCATGGGACTTATCTTAACCCAAAACCACTATATTTATAAGTGTTATCGTGAATAATCTGATGCGCAAAGGTGTTATGTCAGGCTAGCCGTTTTCGTATTATTAACGCATTCAATGAGCGCTGTTTAAATATTAAATAATAATTAATTAAAATTTCCACTATTCATTAATTATGCTTAACAATAGATTCACACTGTAGCGCTGACCGATCATGCCGATAACAGGCAGTGGAGATAAGTGTTCCGTATTTCCGAATTCTTCTTTTCACCCCAGAGAACGATTGCTTTCGTGCCCGATACATAACTATTTCTTACCAGATAAACGACCACAACACTGGCATCACATCAAAACAGATAACTACGAAATATATATTAATAAGAATAAAACTCTAAATTATAATGATTTAACAGCCATTAACGGTTGATTATAACTGCATAGTTCATCAAAATCTTCTGCTAAAGACCCTTCAAAATGCACCGTTGGAAGAGTACATTGTTCTGTGCTGACTTCCACGGCAGGGAGTGGCATTCACAGCTAAAAGGTCAAGATTCATGTCCCCTATTGAAAAATCCAGCAAATTAGAAAATGTCTGTTATGACATTCGTGGCCCGGTTCTGAAAGAAGCAAAGCGTCTGGAAGAAGAAGGCAATAAGGTTCTGAAACTAAACATCGGCAACCCCGCGCCATTCGGGTTTGAAGCACCGGATGAAATTCTGGTTGATGTGATCCGTAATTTGCCTACCGCGCAAGGGTATTGTGACTCAAAAGGCCTTTATTCCGCCCGCAAAGCCATCATGCAGCATTATCAGGCACGTGGGATGCGCGATGTTACCGTGGAAGACATTTATATCGGCAACGGTGTTTCCGAATTGATCGTGCAGGCGATGCAGGCATTGCTGAACAGCGGGGACGAAATGCTGGTACCTGCGCCTGACTATCCGCTGTGGACGGCGGCGGTATCGCTTTCCAGCGGTAAGGCTGTGCACTACCTGTGTGATGAATCCTCTGACTGGTTCCCGGACCTCGACGATATTCGCGCCAAAATTACTCCTCGCACGCGTGGGATTGTTATTATCAACCCCAACAACCCTACCGGCGCAGTCTATTCTAAAGAGCTTCTGCTGGAGATTGTTGAAATTGCACGTCAGCATAATCTCATTATCTTTGCTGACGAGATTTACGACAAAATTCTTTATGATGACGCAGAGCACCATTCTATTGCCCCGCTGGCACCGGACCTGCTGACCATCACCTTCAACGGCCTGTCAAAAACGTACCGTGTTGCGGGTTTCCGTCAGGGCTGGATGGTACTGAACGGACCGAAGAAACACGCGAAAGGGTATATTGAAGGTCTGGAAATGCTAGCGTCTATGCGTTTATGCGCCAACGTTCCAGCACAGCATGCTATTCAAACCGCACTGGGCGGATACCAAAGCATTAGCGAATTCATCATGCCTGGCGGACGTCTGTATGAACAGCGCAACCGTGCCTGGGAATTACTCAACGACATTCCCGGCGTTTCTTGCGTGAAGCCGCGCGGCGCACTGTACATGTTCCCGAAAATTGACGCCAAACGCTTCAATATTCATGACGACCAGAAAATGGTGCTCGACTTCCTGTTACAGGAAAAAGTGCTGCTGGTGCAGGGCACAGCCTTCAACTGGCCGTGGCCGGATCACTTCCGTATCGTGACGCTGCCGCGTATTGACGATATCGAAATGTCGCTAAGCAAATTTGAGCGCTTCCTGTCTGGCTATCACCAGCTGTAAGTCGAAAATCAGCAACCGGAATACTCTAAATAATTCGAGTTGCAGGAAGGCGGCGACGCAATGAATCCCCAGAAGCTTACAAAAGTAAGTGACTGGGGTGAATGAGGAAAGCCAACGCGCATGCAACTTGAATTATGACGAGTATTTGCATCTGACAGCCTTCTCTGCGCAAAATGACTCTTAGGTTGCCATCATATAAGGGTCGTTATGAAGCAGAGCCATTTTTTTGCCCACCTCTCCCGTCTGAAACTCATTAACCGCTGGCCGCTGATGCGCAACGTGCGCACCGAAAACGTATCTGAACACAGTCTGCAAGTCGCGATGGTTGCGCATGCGCTGGCGGCAATCAAGAATCGCAAGTTCGGCGGTCAGGTTAACGCGGAACGCATTGCCCTGCTGGCGATGTACCACGATGCTTCCGAAGTGCTGACCGGTGACCTCCCGACCCCGGTGAAATACTTTAACTCGCAAATCGCCCAGGAATATAAAGCCATTGAGAAAATTGCCCAGCAGAAACTGGTCGACATGGTACCCGATGAACTGCGCGATATTTTTGCGCCGTTAATTGATGAACACGCCAGCAGCGAAGAAGAGCGCGCGATTGTTAAACAGGCCGATGCGCTTTGCGCCTATCTGAAGTGCCTTGAGGAACTTTCAGCCGGAAATAATGAGTTTCTGCTTGCGAAAACGCGGCTGGAAAAAACGCTGGAATCGCGTCGCAGTGAAGAGATGGACTATTTCTTAGACGTATTTGTACCGAGTTTCCATCTCTCGCTGGATGAAATTAGCCAGGACTCGCCATTGTAAATTTGCGGCGACGTTGCCTTTGTAGGCCGGATAAGACGTTTACGTCGCCATCCGGCATCATGCCTGATGGCGCTACGCTTATCAGGCCTACAAGACCCGCGAAACGACACCAGGGAAGCATTAGAACGGAAACAGCATCGGGATCATCACAATACAGACCACCATGACAATCAGTGTAAACGGCACGCCAATCTTCACGAAGTCGCTGAAGCTGTAGTTACCCGGTCCCAGTACCAGCGTGTTAACCGGTGACGATACCGGCGTCATAAAGGCTGCAGATGCCGCCATCGCAATGACCATCGCAAAAGGATACGGTGAAACGCCCATCGACTTCGCTGCCGCCAGTGCAATCGGCGCCATCAACACCGCCGTCGCGGTATTCGAAATAAATAACCCGATGGTGGCGCACAGTACGAACAGACAGCCCAGCATCATGTACGGCCCGTATCCCCCACCAACGTCCATCAGGCCTTTCACTACCAGATCGACGCCACCGGTTTTTTGCAGGGCCAGCGCAAAAGGCATCATTCCGACAATTAAAATAATGCTCGGCCAGTGAATGGCTTTATACGCACTTTCTGCGTCAATACAGCGGAATTTCCCCATCAGCAGGCAGGCGATAATCGCAGCAACCGTATTGGGGATTTCATCGGTCAGCATCAGGGCAACCATCAGGACCAGGCAGAAAATCGCATGCGGTGCCTGGCTGTGCGCCGGAGACGCTTCACTGACCTCAACGGGCATATTCAACACCACAAAATCGCGTCCCTTTTTCCCCAACGCGGTGATCAGTTTCCAGTTACCCACGACCAGAATAATGTCGCCCATCAGCAGCGGCTCATTGACGACCGCCCCGGCTAACGCCGCGCCATCACGCTTTAATCCGACAACGTTAAGTCCATAGCGGGTACGAAATCCAATCTCCCGCACCGTTTTACCGATCAATTCCGATTCCGGGATCAGCGAAATTTCCGCCATACCCACATCCAACGCCTGCTCGGAGAAATATTCGCCGCGCAGCACCATCGGCTCCAACAACTGCTCGCTACAAAATTCGCGCAGGTCGACATCGGCTGAAGACATATCGATCAACAAAACATCACGGGCACGAAACTCAGAAACACCGTTTACGTCAACAATGACGCGGCGAAAACGACGCCAGCGCTCAACGCCAATGACGTTCGCCCCGTAGCGTTCACGCAGTTTTAAATCGTCCAGACGTTGACCAATCATCGGTGAACCGGGGCGAATAGCCAGTCGGCGCGCGCGTCCCGTAAGGCGATATTCTTTGATCAAATCGCGAAAAGTCCGGCGCTTCCAGACATCGCCCTGCTGACCGGCATCATCGCCCTTCAGCATAAAGCGCATCAGCAGCATATAAATAATGCCGAGCACCAGCACCACCAGACCCAGCGGCGTCACGCTAAAGAAGCTGAAACCGTTAAGCCCTTCGCGCAGGAGTTCACTGTTGACGACCAGGTTAGGCGGCGTTGCCACCAGCGTCATCATGCCGCTGATCAATCCGGCAAAGCTGAGCGGCATCATCAAGCGTGAAGGTGAGGTTTGCATGCGCATGGAGACGCATAAGACAACCGGGATAAAGATAGCGACAACGCCGGTAGAACTCATGAACGCGCCGAGTCCGGCGACGGTTATCATCAGCAGCACCAGCATTTTAACCTCGCTGCTGCCGGCGACCTTCACCAGCCAGGCCCCCATCACGGTCGCCACCCCGGTGCGCACCAGGCCGTCGCCAATAATAAACAGAGCGGCTATCAAAATAACGTTAGGATCGCTGAAACCGGAGAAGGCCTCAGAAATGCTCAGCGTTCCACTCAAAACAAAAGCAATAATGACCAGCAAAGCGACCGCATCCATACGCACTCTGCCCGTCGCAAACAAGACCACGGCAACTGCCAGCAATGAGAGAACCCAGATCAATTCACCGTTCACAACATATCCTTGTTAAATGAGAGGGATGGACCGATTCTGCCATAAAAAAGCCCCAACAATCTGGGGCTAAATCATGTTCAGGTATTTCTTACAACGACCACATTTCCGTTGGGTTGTTTAGTCACGGAAATATGCTCCAGACTGGTCAGCGCAAAATCGACCTCATCCAGACGCGGCGTATCCGCCGGCGCGTTCACAGCGATGACATGACACCCTGCCGCCAGACCAGAGAGCACCCCGGCTGGCGCATCCTCAACAACGGCACATTCACGCGGCGCAAGACCCAGCAGTTGCGCGCCTAACAGATAGGCGTCAGGCTCTGGCTTACCTCTTTTTACCCGCTCGGCAGTGACAAACACTTCCGGATCAGGCAGACCCGCAACACGATGGCGCGCCCGCGCCACCGGCATGGATCCCGACGTGACGATCGCCCAGGGGATCCCGGCTTTATTGAGGTGATTGAGTAAATCCACCGCTCCTGGCAGTGCGGTGATGCCTGCGGTCTCCGTTGCCTCTATTTGCTCCAGGCGCGTAAATTCTGCGGCAATATCTGCCTCTGACTTACCCACCATAAAGTGTCGCAAGGAGGTAATCGCCTGCTTACCATGAATAAAGCCCAGCACCTCATCGTGGTCAAGCCCAAAACGATCGGCCCAGTTGCACCATGCACGTTCTACCGCAGGTAAGGAATCGACCAGCGTACCATCCAGATCAAACAGAAAGCCTTTGCACTGCACGCTCGC
The DNA here is from genome assembly GCF_005280945.1 of Citrobacter sp. wls718. NCBI lineage: Bacteria > Pseudomonadati > Pseudomonadota > Gammaproteobacteria > Enterobacterales > Enterobacteriaceae > Citrobacter > Citrobacter sp. wls718. The sequence goes on along the minus strand of NZ_SZWV01000020.1, from coordinate 50,985 downwards.
CCCCTCAGGCATTAATGATTTGGTTAATTTCATTCGCGCTCAGGTGGTACTGACGCGGGCAAGAATGCCAGACACTCAACATACGCTGATATTTTTCCCACATCGGCGTCTGGGCGTTAAAGCCATGCGTACCGGCATCAAAGTGGGTATAACGCCCTTCCACATTGACCATAAAACGCACGTATCCGAGGAAGCGCGCTTCCGTTGCGGCATCAAAGCCCAAAAATGTGACGCGGCGCTCATCAATGGACTGGGCGTCTTTAAGGTTAGTCCATGAAACGTGTAATGCGTGATACATCTCCATGATATCGATAATTGTTCGGCAGGTTTCTTCTGTCAGCTCACCAAACTCACGATCGAGCTCGCGCATCTGCAAGCCATAACCGCGTTCAATAATCGTCTGTAAACGACGATAACGCTCGGCGTTGGTTGGATCGAGCATAGTCATCATTTTGTACTGGTTAGATAAAATGAGACGTTGAGCGTTGGTCATTTCCATTTGGGACTCCTGTATCACTACTGCTGCGATGAAAAAAAAGAAGGCATCTTATGCCTTCTTTTATATGCGTAATCAGGGGTCAATTACAAATCATCGAGAAAAGTTTTATCCAGTTGTTTGAAGGCGCGCTTAAGCGTGTCAGCTAGCGCTTGATAATCAGGCTTCCCTTCCACCGGAGCTAGTGCCTGGCCGGCCTCTTGTAATTTGCCCCGGACTTCATAAAACCAGTTGAGAATCGAGGGCGGCAACGGCGTAACGGAACGTTTACCTAACCACCACATGCCCTGCATCGGCAGGCTGAGCGCAAACAGCGCGGTCGCTACGGCCGGTCCCAGTTGCCCACCCAGCGCGATTTGCCAGCACAGGGTAAAGACGGCAATCGGCGGCATAAAACGGGTCGCGTAACGCGTCATGCGGATTACGCGATTCTCAACAAATACGGGCGCCAGGCGCTTTTCCATCGGCCACGTCTTAGCGTAGTGCTGCCCCCGGCGAAACAAACTGAAAAAATTTACGGAGCGATTATCCGGTGTCGACATGGCGGTTACCTCAACTTCACATATAAAATTTAAAAAATTTGTGCAAAACAACAACTGCAAGGGACATCGTTCAAAACATTTTGTCTTCGATACCCACAATCAGGTATCCTGTGTCGGCCTGTAAGGCCTTTAGTCCAAAATAATTGAGTCGTCAAATTGGCATACAGTATGCCATTGGCTGAAAAATACGCAAAATGACATAGACTCAAAGGTATTTATTCCATCATGCCCAAAAAGACAACGGCGCATGATGTTAATCATAAACGTCGGTGTCATCATGCGCTACGCTCTTTGACTCCATGACGTTTTTTTAGCCACGTATCCATAAATAGGTACTTCCATGTCGAGTAAGTTAGTACTGGTTCTGAACTGCGGTAGCTCCTCACTGAAATTTGCCATCATCGATGCAGTAAACGGTGAAGAATACCTTTCTGGTTTAGCCGAATGTTTCCATCTTCCAGAAGCACGTATCAAGTGGAAAATGGACGGCGGTAAACAAGAAGCGGCTTTAGGTGCAGGCGCCGCTCACAGTGAAGCGCTGAACTTCATCGTTAACACTATTCTGGCACAAAAACCGGAATTGTCCGCGCAATTGACTGCGATTGGTCACCGTATCGTACACGGCGGCGAGAAGTATACCAGCTCCGTGGTTATCGATGACTCCGTTATTCAGGGCATCAAAGATTCTGCCTCTTTCGCACCGCTGCACAACCCGGCTCACCTGATCGGTATTGCAGAAGCACTGAAATCTTTCCCTAATCTGAAAGACAAAAACGTGGCCGTGTTTGACACCGCGTTCCATCAGACTATGCCGGAAGAATCTTACCTCTACGCTCTGCCGTACAGCCTGTACAGAGAGCACGGTGTTCGTCGCTATGGCGCACACGGCACCAGCCACTTCTTCGTCACTCAAGAAGCGGCAAAAATGCTGAACAAACCGGTTGATGAACTGAACATCATCACTTGCCACCTGGGCAACGGTGGTTCTGTGTCTGCTATCCGTAACGGTAAATGTGTTGATACCTCCATGGGTCTGACCCCGCTGGAAGGTCTGGTGATGGGTACGCGTTCCGGTGACATCGACCCGGCGATTATCTTCCACCTGCACGACACCCTGGGCATGAGCGTTGACCAAATCAACAAAATGCTGACCAAAGAGTCTGGCCTGCTGGGCCTGACCGAAGTCACCAGCGACTGCCGCTATGTTGAAGACAACTACGAGACCAAAGAAGACGCTAAACGTGCAATGGACGTTTACTGTCACCGTCTGGCGAAATACATCGGTTCTTACACTGCACTGATGGACGGTCGTCTGGACGCCGTCGTCTTCACCGGTGGTATCGGTGAAAACGCCGCGATGGTTCGTGAACTGTCCCTGGGCAAACTGGGCGTTCTGGGCTTTGACGTTGACCACGAACGTAACCTGGCCGCACGTTTCGGCAAATCTGGTTTCATCAACAAAGAAGGTACCCGTCCTGCGGTGGTTATCCCAACCAACGAAGAACTGGTTATCGCGCAAGACGCGAGCCGTCTGACTGCCTGATTTCACACCGCCAGCCTAGCTGGCGGTGCTGTTTTGTAACCCGTCGAAATCGACGGTAACGAAAGAGGATAAACCGTGTCCCGTATTATTATGCTGATCCCTACCGGAACCAGCGTCGGTCTGACCAGCGTCAGCCTTGGCGTGATCCGTGCAATGGAACGTAAAGGCGTAAGTCTGAGCGTCTTTAAGCCGATCGCTCAACCGCGTGCCGGTGGCGATGCGCCAGACCAGACTACTGCGATTGTCCGTGCGAACTCGTCTCTGCCAGCCGCTGAGCCGCTGAAGATGAGCCACGTTGAGTCTCTGCTCTCCAGCAATCAGAAAGATGTGCTGATGGAAGAGATCATCGCAAACTACCACGCGAACACCAAAAATGCTGAAGTGGTGCTGGTTGAAGGCCTGGTCCCAACCCGTAAGCACCAGTTCGCTCAGTCTCTGAACTACGAAATTGCGAAAACGCTGAATGCAGAAATCGTCTTCGTAATGTCTCAGGGCACTGACACCCCGGAACAGCTGAACGAGCGTATTGAACTGACTCGCAGCAGCTTCGGCGGCGCTAAAAATACCAACATCACCGGCGTTATCGTTAACAAACTGAACGCACCGGTTGATGAGCAGGGCCGTACTCGCCCGGATCTGTCCGAAATTTTTGACGACTCCTCCAAAGCGAAAGTGGTTAAAGTTGACCCGGCTAAACTGCAAGAATCCAGCCCGCTGCCGGTTCTGGGCGCGGTGCCGTGGAGCTTTGATCTGATCGCCACTCGTGCAATCGATATGGCGCGTCACCTGAACGCCACCATCGTTAACGAAGGCGATATCAATACCCGTCGCGTGAAGTCTGTGACTTTCTGCGCACGCAGCATTCCGCACATGCTCGAGCATTTCCGTGCCGGTTCTCTGCTGGTGACCTCTGCCGATCGTCCTGACGTGCTGGTTGCAGCATGCCTAGCGGCAATGAACGGCGTAGAAATCGGTGCTCTGCTGCTGACTGGCGGTTACGAAATGGACGCGCGCATTACAAAACTGTGCGAACGTGCATTCGAAACCGGCCTGCCGGTATTCATGGTAAACACCAACACCTGGCAGACCTCCCTGAGCCTGCAGAGCTTCAACCTGGAAGTCCCGGTTGACGATCACGAGCGCATCGAGAAAGTTCAGGAATACGTTGCTAACTACATCAACGCTGACTGGGTTGAATCCCTGACTGCGACCTCTGAGCGCAGCCGTCGTCTGTCTCCGCCAGCGTTCCGCTACCAGCTGACCGAGCTGGCGCGTAAAGCAGGCAAACGCGTAGTTCTGCCAGAAGGCGACGAACCGCGTACTGTTAAAGCGGCAGCTATCTGTGCTGAACGTGGTATCGCGACCTGCGTACTGCTGGGTAACCCGGATGAAATCACCCGTGTTGCAGCGTCTCAGGGCGTTGAACTGGGCGCAGGCGTAGAAATCGTTGACCCGGATGTGGTTCGCGAAAGCTACGTGGCCCGCCTGGTCGAACTGCGTAAAAACAAAGGTATGACTGAAACCGTTGCCCGCGAACAGCTGGAAGACAACGTGGTTCTCGGTACCCTGATGCTGGAGCAGGACGACGTTGACGGCCTGGTTTCCGGTGCTGTTCACACCACCGCAAACACCATTCGCCCACCGCTGCAGCTGATCAAAACTGCACCGGGCAGCTCTCTGGTGTCTTCTGTGTTCTTCATGCTGCTGCCGGATCAGGTTTACGTTTACGGCGACTGCGCGATCAACCCGGATCCGACTGCAGAACAGCTGGCAGAAATCGCCATCCAGTCCGCAGACTCCGCAACGGCCTTCGGTATTGAACCTCGCGTAGCGATGCTCTCCTACTCTACCGGCACCTCTGGTGCAGGTAGCGACGTTGAGAAAGTCCGCGAAGCAACGCGTCTGGCTCAGGAAAAACGTCCAGACCTGATGATCGACGGTCCGCTGCAGTACGACGCCGCTGTTATGGCTGACGTTGCGAAATCTAAAGCGCCGAACTCTCCGGTTGCAGGTCGCGCTACCGTGTTCATCTTCCCGGATCTGAACACCGGTAACACCACCTACAAAGCGGTACAGCGTTCTGCCGACCTGATCTCCATCGGGCCGATGCTGCAGGGTATGCGCAAGCCGGTGAACGATCTGTCTCGTGGCGCGCTGGTAGACGATATCGTCTACACCATCGCACTGACCGCGATCCAGTCTTCCCAGCAACAGCAGTAATTTGCTGCGTGTGTCGGATAGTGGCGCCAAGCGCCTTATCCGGCCTACACATCATGCTCATGAAAGCCGGAAATAGCTGATATTTCCGGCTTTTTTATCTCCGCAATTGCAGTCGCAAATTCTGAAAATTTTGCTTAGCTGCGCTGCATCAATGAATAACTATTCTTCTCTTCTCATACTTAGTCTCTTTGCTTTGCAACAGGGATAGTCTGTCATGTCTGCAGTTACAGAATCACAATCCGCGAAAAAATGGGCTATGCCCGATACGCTGGTGATTATTTTTTTCGTCGCTATTTTAACCAGCCTGGCCACCTGGGTTGTTCCCGTCGGCATGTTCGACAGTCAAGAAGTGCAGTACCAGGTTGATGGGCAAACCAAAACCCGTAAAGTGGTCGATCCCCACTCTTTTCGCATTCTGACCAACGATGCCGGCGAAGAGCAGTATCACCGGGTGAAATTTTTCACCACCGGCGATGAAAGTCCCGGGCTGATGAATTTTCCGTTCGAAGGGTTAACCTCCGGCTCTAAATTCGGTACTGCCGTTGGCATCATTATGTTTATGCTGGTGATCGGCGGCGCGTTTGGCATTGTTATGCGCACCGGAACCATTGATAACGGCATCCTGGCGCTCATCCGCCATACCCGGGGTAACGAGGTCTTGTTCATCCCGGTGCTGTTTATCCTCTTCTCATTGGGTGGCGCGGTCTTTGGTATGGGAGAAGAGGCGGTCGCCTTTGCCATTATCATCGCCCCACTCATGGTGCGCTTAGGTTACGACAGTATTACCACCGTGCTGGTGACCTACATTGCCACCCAAATCGGCTTTGCCAGTTCATGGATGAACCCGTTCTGTGTGGTTGTCGCACAGGGCATTGCAGGCGTCCCGGTACTCTCCGGCTCTGGTTTGCGTATCGTGGTGTGGGTCGTTGCCACAATGATTGGCCTGACTTTTACGCTGGCCTACGCAACACGCATCAAGAAAAACCCCCTGCTATCCCGCGTTCATGAATCAGACCGTTTTTTCCGCGAACAGCAGGACGAGGTGGTAGAGCGACGCTTCACGCTGGGTGACTGGCTGGTACTGATCGTCCTCACTGCGGTAATGATCTGGGTTGTCTGGGGCGTTATCGTCAACGCATGGTTCATTCCTGAAATCGCCAGCCAGTTTTTCACTATGGGTCTGGTGATTGGCATTATCGGCGTTGTCTTCCGGCTCAACGGAATGACGGTTAACATCATGGCTTCCTCATTCATTGAGGGGGCACGCATGATGATTGCCCCGGCCCTGCTGGTCGGTTTTGCCAAGGGGATATTACTGCTGGTTGGTAATGGTGAGGCAGGCGATGCGAGTGTGCTGAATACCCTGCTGCACAGCATTGCCAACGGCATTAGCGGCCTGGACAATGCCATTGCGGCGTGGTTTATGCTGCTGTTCCAGGCGGTATTTAATTTCTTCGTCACTTCCGGTTCGGGCCAGGCAGCGCTCACTATGCCACTGTTAGCGCCTCTGGGCGATCTGGTCGGCGTAAACCGTCAGGTGACCGTGCTGGCCTTCCAGTTTGGTGACGGATTCAGCCACATTATCTATCCAACATCAGCATCATTAATGGCGACGTTAGGCGTTTGCCGGGTGGACTTCCGTAACTGGCTGAAGGTAGGTGCCACACTGCTGGGCCTGCTGTTTATTATGTCCAGCGTGGTGGTGATTGGTGCGCAGATAATGGGGTATCACTAATTCACAACGCCGGTTGGCGATGTCAAAGCGTGTCACCCGGCCTACCCGATTGCATTACTGGGTAGGCTGGATAAGCGGTGTTTACTCCGCCTCTTCCTGTTTTTCGGCTTTCGCCCCTTCATTCTTGGCGTTGCGGGTCATCCACAGCGCCAGCGCTTTCAGCGAGTCCGGTGTGAACTCATCACAGCGCGCGGTAATTTCTTCCGGCGTTAGCCAGCAGACTTCGCTAATTTCTTCTTCCTGCAGCGCGAACGGCCCGTGGGATACGCAGCTAAACAGCCCTCCCCATACGCGACAGTGTTGGTCCTCAAAATAAAACTGACCGTGTTCAGCAAACGGTACGCCTGCAATGCCCAACTCTTCTTCCGCTTCACGGCGGGCAGATTCAAGCATTTGCTCATCAGCCTGAACAACACCACCCGCGGTAGCATCCAGCATGCCGGGCAAAAAATCTTTTGTCTCGGTACGACGCTGAACCAGAATTTTGCCCATACCATCATGCACGACGATATACGTTGCGCGATGACGTAAGCGCTGCGCCCGCATTTGTTCACGGCTGGACTGTGCGATGACTTCATTGTCTTCATTCACAATATCCACCCATTCCGTACTTGCCAAACGATGCTGTTCCACCATCAGGAAACCTTCTTTTTTCTAGCGCTCTTACGGCGCGTTTACGTTTGTGGGGTAACTTACGGATTAATCTCGATCTGCGCAATGATACTTTGATCATTGAGTGCCATTACGCTGAGAACATTATCATCCAGAATCCCGTAACTTGCCGTAAAACCCCCTTTCGGAATACTGACCGAGCCGGGGTTAAAGTGGTAAATATCACCACGCTTTTCGGCAACCGGCAGATGCGTATGCCCATAAATCAGCACATCACCCGCATTCAGCGCCGGGAGGTTTTCCGGGCCATAAAGATGCCCATGCGTCAAAAAGAGCCGCTGATTATCCATCAGAACCTGCTGCCATGGCGCAGTTATTGGAAAATGCAGGAGCATCTGATCCACTTCGCTATCACAATTACCGCGTACCGCAATAATACGTGACGCCAGCGCGTTCAAGCGGTCAGCAACCTGTGCAGGTGCATAACCTTGTGGCAGCGCATTACGCGGTCCGTGGTTTAAAATATCACCCAATATCACCAGCCATCGCGCCCCGCTTTGGGCAAACAGTTCAAGTACGCGCTCCGTGGCTGGCAACGACCCATGAATGTCCGATGCGAACATCAGCTTCATCACTCACTCCTCGTCGTATAATACCGTTTAATGATACTGGATTATCGCTCGATTATCAGCAGGAACGCTTCGCTGAAAGCGCGATAAAACGTTGTACCGAAGCCCGCTGCCACTGGAAGGTGGCGTAGTCTGCTAACGCCTGTGGAACGTCATCTCCGTTTAGCACCAGACGATTAAGCATTAGCGCTAAATCACAATCTGCGATACACCATTCGCCAAATAAATTTTGTTTCCCATGAGCAAGCAAACTTCCCGCCGTGGCGAACAATTTTTCTGCGCTGGCTTTACCCGCTTCACTCAACGGCGCTTTCTTCACCCCGGCAAACACAACGTCCGTGGAACGTTCTTCACGAATAGGCATCAGATCGCTGCGGATCCACGCCTGAACCTGGCGGGCACGCGCGCGTTTTTGCACATCATGTGGATAGATGCGTTCCCACTGCGGCGGCGAGAAGGTCTCTTCCAGGAACTCGGCAATCGCCGATGATTCGCTCAATTCAAAACCGTCAATCTCAAGAACCGGGACGCGACGCGTCAGCGCATATCCTTGCCAGGCGGGTTGTAAATGCTCGCCCGCACTGAGATCAACGGTTTTCAGCGTAAAAGGCAGCCCTTTCTCCTGTAGCGCAACGTAAACAGACAACACATAGGGGGAGAAAAAGTTGGCATCTGACCACAGCGTAATTGCAGGTTTGCTCATAATGACCTCGGGATTGGATTGGCTAGCTTTCAAAATATAGAGTCTTTCTCACCCTGTCACTTGATGAAAACTCACGCACGCCAACAGGCTCTATACTTGTCATGACCCGGTTCATCACTCAACGGACGCTGAAAATGATCGACCTCTACTACACACCAACGCCCAACGGTCACAAAATCACGCTGTTTCTCGAAGAGGCGCAGTTGAAATACCGTCTGATTCCTGTCGATATCAGCAAAGGGAATCAATTTCATCCGGATTTTCTGCAGATCTCGCCGAACAATAAAATCCCGGCCATTATCGATAACGCCCCGGAGGACGGCGGTAAGCCGCTCAGCCTGTTTGAATCGGGTGAAATTTTGCTGTATCTGGCGGAGAAGAGCGGCAAGCTGCTCAGCGGTGAATTACGCGAACGCCACACCACGTTGCAGTGGCTGTTCTGGCAGGTGAGCGGTCTGGGTCCCATGTTGGGCCAGAATCATCATTTTAATCATTTTGCCCCCCAAACCATCCCTTACGCCATTGAGCGCTATCAGGTTGAAACTCAGCGTCTGTACAACGTGATGAACAAACGTCTGGAAATGTCCCCCTGGTTAGGTGGCGATCACTACAGCATTGCGGATATTGCTTGCTGGCCGTGGATTCATGCTCATCAGCGTCAGCGTATCGACCTCGATACCTATCCGGCGGTTAATAACTGGTACGAACGCATTCGTACCCGTCCCGCCACGGAACGTGCGCTGCAGCACGCGCCGAGTGAGAACCGGTAACGCGATTCGATTCTCGTGTATCATTAAGAGGTTCATACATGGAGGAAACCTGCAATGTCACAACCTGACGCAATTATTCGTATAAAAAACCTTCGTCTGCGCACGTTTATTGGCATCAAAGAAGAGGAGATCCTGAACCGTCAGGATATCGTCATTAACATCGCCATCCACTACCCGGCAGACAAAGCCCGCGCCAGCGAAGATATCAACGATGCGTTGAATTATCGCACCATTACCAAGAGCATTATTTCGCACGTAGAGAGTAACCGCTTCTCATTGTTAGAAAAATTAACCCAAGATGTGCTCGATATCGCACGCGAACATCACTGGGTCACTTATGCTGAAGTAGAGATCGATAAACTTCACGCATTGCGTTACGCCGACTCCGTGTCCATGACGCTGAGCTGGCAGCGCTAATCGTTATCCGGGAGGCAACATGCAGATTCTGATTACCGGTGGTACTGGCCTGATTGGACGCCATCTGATCCCCCGCTTGCTGGAATTGGGGCATCAGATAAGCGTTGTAACACGTACCCCTGATAAGGCCCGTCAGATTCTGGACTCCCGGGTTACGCTGTGGAAAGGGCTGGAGGACAGGCCCAACCTCAATGGGATCGACGCGATTGTTAACCTTGCCGGAGAGCCCATCGCCGATAAGCGCTGGACGGCTGAGCAAAAGGAGCGTTTGTGCCAAAGTCGCTGGGGTATCACCCAGAAACTGGTCGATTTAATCAACGCCAGCGATACGCCACCGACGGCGTTGATCTCAGGTTCGGCTGCCGGATACTACGGTGACTTAGGTGAAGTCGTCGTCACGGAAGAAGAACCGCCGCACAATGAATTTACCCATAAGCTCTGCGCCCGGTGGGAGCAAATTGCCTGCGGCGCGCAAAGCGATAACACGCGCGTATGCCTGCTGCGTACCGGTGTCGTACTGGCACCTGCGGGCGGTATCCTCGGAAAAATGGTTCCGCCGTTTCGCCTTGGTCTGGGCGGCCCCATCGGTAACGGACGTCAGTATCTGGCCTGGATCCATATTGATGATATGGTCAATGCGATCATCTGGCTGCTGGATAACGATTTGCGTGGCCCATTCAATATGGTCTCGCCGTACCCGGTGCGTAATGAGCAATTTGCCCATGCGCTGGGCCATGCGCTGAATCGCCCTGCTGTCTTACGCGTTCCCGCAACCGCAATGCGCTTGCTGATGGGGGAATCCTCGGTGCTGGTTCTCGGCGGTCAGCGCGCATTACCTAAGCGGCTGGAAGCGTCTGGTTTTGCGTTTCGCTGGTATGATTTAGAGGAAGCACTGGCCGACGTCATTCGATAAGCGCGAAGACTGTTCACTGTCGCCATTACGGTGGTAAGGTTATAAGCCTGACTTCTGTAATGGCGAATTTATGGCGATAATTACCACCCCGCGACTTATCCTCTCCCCGTTTCAACCGACTGACTGGCCGTTTTTCCTGCGACTACGCGAAAACCCGGACATCATGCGCTTTATGGGCACTATCTCCCCGATAAAAGAAACACGCCTGCTGTTCGCCCGGCGCCTTAATGCACCCCATACGTTTGTCATCCGCCAACATCATGACACGACTCCGCTCGGTGATATTGGTTTGCAGATTAGTCATCACTTTCCGCAAGAGGCTGATATTGGCTATTGCATTATTTCACGCGCTCAGGGAAAAGGGATTGCCAGTGAAGCGGTACGCGCGGTGTGCGACTATGCCTTTGAACACGCTGGCGTAATGGCGATAAACGCGTGGGTGCTGGCGGACAACAAAGGCTCGATACGCATACTGGAAAAGACCGGTTTTGTGCGCACACAGGTGCTCGAGCAAGCCTATGAAGTGAATGGTGTGCATTATGACGACTGGGGTTATCGTCTGGAGTGCGGGAAGCCGAAGGCCCGGTAAGCAACAAAAGCGCCACCGGGCAATCAAGCGCTTATTTCAGCGATCCTTTAAGGAACTGCTGTAAACGTGGACTTTGCGGATTACCGAAGACCTGCTCCGGATCACCTTCTTCTTCAATTTTCCCCTGATGCAGGAAAATCACGTGCGTGGAGACATGACGGGCAAACCCCATTTCGTGGGTGACGACCACCATGGTTTTCCCCTCTTCGGCCAGCTGTTGCATGATACGCAATACTTCCCCCACCAGCTCTGGGTCAAGCGCTGACGTCGGTTCATCAAACAGCAGAACCTCCGGCTCCATAGCCAGCGCGCGCGCAATGGAGACACGCTGCTGCTGACCACCGGACAGGTGCACCGGATACTTACCCTGAGCGCGTTCATCAATACCCACTTTAGCCAGATATTTCACCGCACGCTCGCGGGCTTCCTGCTTGTTCAGCCCTAATACCTGAATCGGCGCTTCCATGACGTTTTCCAGCACCGTCATGTGGCTCCACAGGTTAAAGTGTTGAAAGACCATGGTCAGGCGCGTACGCAGCAGGCGCAGCTGATTTTTGTCCGCCACCTTGAGCTGACCGTCTTTGTCACGGACCAGGCCAATGTTCTGACCGCTGACCACAATCGACCCGGCGCTCGGTTTTTCAAGAAAGTTAATACAGCGCAGGAACGTACTTTTGCCAGAGCCTGACGAGCCGATAATACTGATCACATCACCCGCATTGGCCTGCAGCGATACCCCTTTCAGCACTTCATGTTCGCCGTAGTGTTTGTGTAAATCGATAACGTTTAATTTATTCTCAGACATCATGTTCTCAGTGCGTCGAAGGTTTTACATGCTGCAACCAGCGTTTTTCCGCTTTACGGAACAGACTGATCAGGACATACGAAATCATCAAATACAGCACGGCGGCAATACCGAAGGCGGTAAACGGCTGGTAGGTCGCCGAGTTGATATCGCGGGCAATTTTCAACAAATCCGGTACCGTGGCAGTAAAGGCCAGCGCCGTTGAGTGCAGCATTAAAATAACCTCATTGCTGTACGCAGGCAGCGCAATACGCAATGCGGAGGGCAAAATAATGCAGCGATACATCTTGAATGAAGAAAAACCGTAAGCGCGCGCGGCTTCAATCTCACCATGAGGCACCGAACGAATCGCCCCGGCAAAGATCTCGGTGGTATAGGCGCAGGTATTCAGCGTTAATGCCAGCACGGTGCAATTCAGCCCGCTGCGGAAAAACGCGTTGAGAAGGTCCGTCCCTTTGACAATTTCCAGCGTGTACATCCCGGAATAAAACACCAGTAGCTGAACGTAAAGCGGCGTGCCACGGAAAATATAGGTAAATAGCCAAATGGGGAACTGGATAAACTTATTGCTGGATACGCGACCAATCGCCAAAAACAGCGCCAGAATGCCGCCCATCACTACGGATGAAATCAGCAACCACAGGGTGATCGCTACGCCGGTAAAGCGATAGCCGTCGGTCCACAGCAGGGATTTCCAGTACTCCTGAATAATCTCAATCACAGGTCAGCCCTCTTCACACCCACAGAGTAGCGGCGCTCAAGGTACAGCAGCACACCATTAGACACGGTGGTAAACACCAGATAGATAAGCCCGCACACGACGGCAAAATAGAATGGCTCCCAGGTACTCTTCCCGGCAAGCTGCGTCGCTTTCACTACGTCTTCCAGTCCGAGCAGCGAAACCAGCGCCGTCGCCTTCAAAATGACCTGCCAGTTATTGCCAATCCCCGGCAGCGCGTAGCGCATCATCGCCGGGAACATAATCCGGCGAAAAATCTGCGAAGAGGTAAACCCAAACGCCGTCGCCGCTTCAATATGGCCTCTTGGAACCGCCATAAACGCGCCACGGAACGTTTCAGTAAAATAGGCCCCGTAGATAAAACCGAGCGTGATAATCCCCGCCACCATCGGATCAATATCAATCTGGCTGATACCAACCGCGTCAGTGACCGTGTTCAGTGCGATTTGTAATCCGTAGAAAATGAGCAACATCAAGACGAGATCGGGTACCCCACGGATCAACGTCGTGTACCCTTCGAAAATCAGCGCCATTGCCCGGCTTTGCGACAGCTTTGCGCCCGCGCCGACAAGGCCTATCAGAACCGCCAGAACCACCGAGCTAAGAGCAAGCTCAAGCGTCACGATTGCGCCCTGTAAAATAACACCTGAAAAGCCATACAACATGCTGCCTGTCCTGTCGTGTGTGGTGAAGTAAGAAGCCTCTTTTGATTTCAGACAAACTGTTAAATGCCGGATGGCGGCGTTGCCTTATCCGGCCTACAAAATCGCTGTAGGCCTGATAAGCGCAGCGCCATCAGGCATAAATTCAACACGTCAAAAATCTACGGGCTTTATCAGCACCAGCGGTGATTAACCGCCATAAACATCAAAATCAAAGTACTTTTTCGCCAGCTTCTCGTAAGTTCCGTCAGCGCGCATTTCTGCAAACGCTTTATTCAGTGCTTCGCGCAGTTCGTTATCCTCTTTGCGCAGCCCCATACCGGTACCCACTCCGAACAATTTCTCGTCTTTCACAGACGGGCCGCCGAATTTGTAATCTTTGCCTACCGGCTGCTTCAGGAAACCTTCGCTGGCCGCAACTTCATCCTGGAACGCGGCGTCAATACGCCCGGCCGTCAGGTCAGAGTAGATATTGTCCTGCCCCTGATAGGAGACAATTTCAATACCTTTCGGCGCCCAGTGTTCATTGCCAAACGTTTCCTGAGTCGTGCCCTGCAGTACACCGACACGCTTGCCTTTCAGCGATTCAATGGTCGGCTGGATAGCCGAATCTTTCGCAACCACCAGACGAGAGTCTGCTGCATAAAGCTTGTCGGTAAAGGCGATTTCCTGCTGACGTTTTTCAGTGATCGAAAGTGACGACATGATGGCATCAATTTTCTTCGCTTTTAACGAAGGGATCAGCGCATCCAGCGGGTTTTCAACGAAGGTACATTGTGTATTAATACGCTTGCACAGTTCTTTTGCCAGATCGATGTCAAAACCGACTAATTCACCCTGCGAATTTTTCGATTCAAACGGGGCATAAGTGGGGTCGGTACCGATCCGCACTTTTTGCGGAATAGCGGCAAATGCTGCGGTAGCACTGGAGAACGCCAGAACCAGAGAAAGAGACAACACCAGTTTTTTCATAACTATCCTCAACAGACTGTCTTTTATAGGGGATCTTTACAGGACCAGGTGCAGTTATCGTGCCATTAATCAGGCCAACATGGCAAAGCATTCTGCCCTGTTGGCGGTATTTTTTTGCATGAAAAGCGCTTAAGTATGCATTCATGCTCATTATGTCAGCGATAAAAGCACCAAAATAGTGCACTGTAACTATCATGCACCGTAATCGTTCCCCGTTACGGTGCAATCGCTTCCCGTATTGGCGTATTAGTCGCCGTAGACATTAAAGGCAAAGTACTTTTTCGCCATTTTGTCGTAAGTCCCATCCTGACGCAGTTCGCCGAGCGCTTTATTAAAGGCCGCTTTCAGCTCTGCGTCATCTTTGCGTAAGCCAATCCCGGTTCCGTCACCAAAGTACTTTTTGTCTTTTACCGAAGGACCCGCAAAATCGTAGTCCTTGCCCGCAGGCTGTTTCAGGAATCCTTCGCTAGCCGCAACTTCATCCTGCAACGCGGCATCCAGACGTCCTGCCGTCAGGTCAGAATAGATAAGATCCTGGTTCGCATAGGCCACCACATCCACGCCTTTGCTGCGCCAGGTATCGTTAGCATAGGCTTCTTGGGTTGAGCCTTGCAGTACGCCAACATGTTTTCCCTTCAGCGAATCAAGGGTCGGTTGGATCGGGGAACCCTTCGCAGCAATCAGACGTGAGTCTGCGGCGTAAAGTTTGTCTGAGAACGCGATTTCTTGCTGGCGCTTTTCGGTAATAGACAGAGAGGAGATAATGGCATCAATTTTCTTCGCTTTCAGAGAGGGGATCAGCGCATCAAAGTCACTGGCAACCCAGGTACATTTGATCTGCATACGCTTACACATCTCATTGCCGAGATCGATATCAAACCCGACAAAATCCCCTTTGGCATCTTTAGAGGAAAAAGGGGCGTAGGTGGTATCTGTACCAATACGAACTGTCTGCGGAAGCGCTGCGTAGCTGGCCGCGGTGGCGGAAAGTCCTACCAGCAATGACAAAGCAAGTACCGTCTTCTTCATACATAACCCTCAAGTGGCGAAATTTTATTATGTTTTACGTTGTGTTGTGTGTTTGCAGACTTTTTCATGCAGGTCTTATGCCATTTTCGCGTCGATGAGGATATTCGACGTTAAATATGTTAATAAAACGTTGCAATATTGTCCTGATTTTGAAGATAGCAGGTATGACGGTTGAACCGCAGCGTTTCGTTACGTTTTAACGAATTAAATGTTGAGGATATGATCGCGGTTACAAAATTGCCCTGAAACAGGGCAAGGAATGCAGATATGCACGCTGGCGGAGCGGCTTATGCCCCCTGCCAGCGGGTAAACAGATCGTGTGGGAGAGCAATGTCGAACTGGTCGAGTACACGGTTAACCGTTTGATTAATCACATCATCAAGTGTCTGGGGACGATGATAAAACGCCGGAACCGGCGGCATAATTACCGCGCCTATTTCCGCCGCCTGGGTCATCAATCGCAGATGCCCCAGATGTAGCGGTGTCTCACGTACGCACAGCACCAGTGGACGACGCTCTTTCAGCACCACGTCAGCGGCGCGGGTCAACAGCCCATCGGTATAACTGTGGACGATACCGGAGAGTGTTTTAATGGAACAAGGCAGAATGACCATCCCCGCCGTCTGGAATGAACCAGATGAAATACTGGCGGCGATATCACGCGCGTCGTGATTCACATTGGCTAATGCCTGCACCTCACGTACGGACAGATCGGTTTCCAGCGCCAGGGTCTGACGTGCCGCCGCACTCATTACCAGATGGGTTTCCACATCAGCAACGTCACGCAAAACCTGTAACAGCCGCACGCCATAAATTGCACCGCTGGCGCCAGAAATACCAATGATGAGTCGTTTCACTGTGAGAGCCCTTTGTTCTTCATGGCGTGACTGTGCCGGATTACCGCGTAGGGTGCAACTGTGAATGTGCAGTCGCACTCAGCGAGCTTTCGCGGATCACCAGCCGCACCGGCAGCAGTAAATTTCGCTCATGTTGCTCGCTGAGCAGTAAACGAAACGCATCTCGCCCAAGCTCGCGCTTATCTACCGCCACAGTGGTTAACGCCGGATGCGCCCAGGCAGCGGCATCGATGTCATCAAAGCCAACAATCGCGATATCTTGCGGCACGTTGAGCCCCTTACGCGCGCAGACGCGCATCGCCACCAGCGCGGCAATATCGTTATAGGCAAAGATAGCATCCGGCGGCTGCGGCAGAGCTAACAGTTTGTCCATGCCCTCGACCAGCGCCTGTTCAATATCTTTGACCGGCGGTGCTTCAACACGATATTCCGCGGGTAAAGACAGCCCGGCGTCAAATAACGCCTGCTGATATCCTTCTACGCGCTGGCGGATACTGTAATGGCGTTGCGAATGGCCGAGAAACGCAATGCGTTTGCGCCCTTGTTCAAGCAGATGCCGTGTCGCAATGAAGCCCCCATGAAAGTTATCCGGATTGACGCAGGGAAAATCCGCTGCCCACAGATCCACCAGCGTGACCGGCAGTGCCAGTTTACGCAGCTCGACCAGAGTTTCCGTTTCCAGATACCCTGCGGCAATCAGCGCGTCAGGCTGATGCAAATTAATGAGTTCAGCCAGCGAATCTTCCGGGCCAATCGGCAAGAAACTCATCGCAATATCGTTTTCCCGGCAGGCGTCAGCCACCCCAAGCATCACGCTGGAATAGAACGGCAATGCACTGGCTATATTGTGCTCGCGGTGCAGCAGAAACAGCAGCCGCTTAATGCGGCCACTGCGCAAACGACCGAAATCGTAACCTTCAGACTCGGCAATCGCCAGTATCCGCTGTCGGGTCTCTTCGCTCAGTCCTGGCTGCCCTTTCAGGGCCCGGGACACGGCGGCAATCGACACACCGCACGCCATTGCAATATCTTTGATTCGGGTCTTGTTTGCCATTCCGTTCGTTTTTACCTGTCACGCGTGGTTAAGTCGATGTCGGGTTCCTTAAGCGCTAAGAATACCACTAACGCGCCAATGATTAACTCTCCCTCATTTCCCTACAGAATAACTAACAGAACCACTAATGGCGCCTCCCACCGCCAACATCGTGACACCGATCACTATAAAATAATTATTTCTAGTAAAAACCAGGATCATTTTCACAGAGAAAGAAAACCGTCATATACCGAAATACCCGTACAGCCCTATGCTCAGAACCGTTACATCTTTAGTAAAAACTGTCAGAGATAAGCCGTAATGACTTTTTAAATCATCCCCCCTTGTTCGAGGATTGGTTATGACAATTGCTGATAACCTGGATTCTGATGCACAAACCGTTGATGCGGGAGAAACGCTCTCAACCCGCGAAAAGATAGGCTATGGATTAGGCGATGCTGGTGGACACTGCATCTCAGATTTAATAAGCGGCTTTTTACTTTTTTTCTACACCGACGTGTTCGGGCTTAGCCCGGCCATCGTCGGGGCAATGTTTTTTGTTCTACGCATATTCGACGCCGTCTCTGACCCTGTGATGGGCGTGGTTGCCGACCGAACCCGCAGTCGCTGGGGGCGCTTTCGTCCGTGGCAATTATGGACAGCCGTTCCCTTGGGCATTATCGGTATCCTGACCTTTACCGTCCCGGATATCAGCCCCAACATGAAAATCGCCTGGGCATTCGGTACCTACTTCCTGCTTTCCCTGGGCTATACCGCCAACAATGTGCCCTACTGTGCGCTGATAAACGCCGTCACGAACCGCCACGATCAGGTGATGTCGTGTCAGTCCTGGCGTTTTGTATTAAGCGGTATTGCCGGCTTTCTGGTTGCGGTCGGTCTGCCGTGGATGGTGGAATTCTTTGGTCAGGGCAATCTGGCCAAAGGTTATCAATATGGCGTCACCGTACTGTGCTGCGTGGGCATGGTGATGTTTTTACTGTGCTTCTTGTGGGTGAAAGAACGCGTACCGCTGTCGCTGGTCGGCAAATTTACCCTGCGTGAGCATCTGGCCGGGCTGCGTAAAAACGATCAGTTACTGATGATGCTGGTGATGTCCTTCCTGCTGGTGAATATCCTGTGTATTCGCGGCGGCGGCTACATGTACTTTATTTCGTATGTTCTGCAGGGCAGCGCCGGGTTTATGTCGCTGTTTTTCGGTGTACTGACAGTGGCGGGCATTTTAGGCGCGATCATCGTTAATCCCCTCTCGCGGCGTTTCGATATGGTGCGCTTGTATATCTGCACCAACCTGATTCTGGTGGTATTTGGCATTGCGATGTGGTTCCTGCCAACCGGAGCTGATTACCGCATGCTGTGGCTGGGCTGCATTGCACTAAACGGCGTGATCCTCGGCTTCACCCTCCCCCTGCACTTCTCAATCATGGCCTTCGCCGACGACTACGGCGAATGGAAAAACGGCGTGCGCTCATCCGGGATGAACTTCGCTTTTAATCTGTTTTTCATCAAGCTCTCGTGGGCATCTTCCGGCGGCATTATCAGTATTCTGCTGATCATGGTGGCCTACCAGCCAGGTCTTGAAAATCAGACCGCAGCCTCTCTTCAGGGCATCACCCTATTGCAAAGCATTGTGCCGGCCATTTTCCACCTCGCACTGGCGCTGTGCCTGCTCAAATGCCGCCTCAATGGCCCGATGATGCAGCGTATTTCAACCGATCTTCACCAACGACATTCACACATTTCCTGAGGTATACATGATGCAGTCTGCTGTGATTGAAGCCGATCTCAACCGAATCACCATCACCGATCCATTTCTGGGTGAATACCAACGCTTGATTCGCGACGTAGTGATCCCGTACCAATGGGAAGCACTGAACGACACGATTCCCGAGGCAGAACCCAGCCACGCGCTGGCTAACTACCGCATCGCCGCCGGTCTGGAACACGGCGAGTTTTACGGCATGGTCTTCCAGGACAGCGATGTCACCAAATGGCTGGAAGCCGTAGCCTGGTCGCTGTGCCAGAAGCCAGATGCAGTGCTTGAAAAAACTGCCGACGAGGTGATTGAGCTGCTGGCTCAGGCGCAGTGTGACGACGGCTATCTCAACACCTGGTATACCGTAAAGGAGCCAGGACTGCGCTGGACCAACGTCGCCGAATGCCACGAGCTCTACTGCGCCGGACACCTGTTTGAAGCGGCAGTCGCCTTCTTCAACGCCACCGGAAAACGTCGACTGCTGAACATCGCTTGTCGCTTTGCCGATCACATCGACACGGTGTTTGGTCCCAAAGAAGGCCAACTGCGCGGCTATCCTGGGCACCCGGAAATCGAGCTGGCGTTGATGCGTCTGTATGAAGTCACTCAGGAACCGCGCTACCAGGCGCTGGCCTGCTATTTCGTCGAGGAACGTGGCAAACAACCCTACTATTACGATATTGAGTTCGAAAAACGCGGCGGTACCCGACACTGGGTTGGTTGGGGCGACGCCTGGCCGGGAATGATCAAAGACAAAACATACACCCATGCGCACAAACCGCTCGCTGAACAGCATGAAGCGGTCGGTCATGCAGTGCGGTCGGTGTATCTGATGACCGGACTGGCGCACATTGCCCGTATCACCCAGGATGAAGAGAAGCGCCAAACCTGCCTGCGCATCTGGAACAATATGGTGCAGCGGCGGATGTACATCACCGGCGGTATCGGCTCGCAGGGCATCGGCGAGGCCTTTACCAGCGACTACGATTTACCGAACGACACCGCTTACGGCGAAAGCTGCGCCTCCATCGGCCTGATGATGTTCGCCCGCCGCATGCTGGAAATGGAAGGTGATGCGCACTACGCCGACGTCATGGAGCGTGCGTTTTACAATACGGTGTTGGGTGGAATGGCGCTGGACGGGAAGCACTTCTTCTACGTCAATCCGCTGGAGACGTACCCGAAAAGTATTCCACATAACCATATTTACGATCACATTAAGCCGGTGCGCCAGCGCTGGTTCGGCTGCGCCTGCTGCCCACCGAATATCGCCCGCACGCTGGTCGCCATTGGTCACTATATTTTCACCCCGCGACCGGACGTGCTGTTTATCAACTTCTACGCCGGGAGCGGAGCGCAGTTCAGCGTAAAAGACCAGACCCTGGCGCTGAACATTAGCGGTAACTATCCATGGGATGAGCGGGTCACTATTCACTTTAGCCAGCCAAAGACCGTTGAACATACCGTCGCGCTACGTCTACCGGCGTGGTGCGAAACACCGCACGTGCAGGTCAACGGAGAAACGGCACAAGGCAGAGTGATTAAGGGCTATCTGCATCTGCGCCGTCAGTGGCAGCAAGGTGACATCATTACCCTGAACCTGCCGATGACGGTCCGTCGCGTTTACGCTAACCCACTGGTGCGCCACGCTGCGGGCAAGGTCGCTATTCAGCGCGGGCCGCTGGTGTACTGTCTGGAACAGGCGGATAACGGCGCTGAGTTGCATAACCTGTCGCTGCCAAAAGCAAGCGAGCTGCGTGAAATTCAGGGCGTCGGAGTGCTGAAGGGCAAAGTGTTGCTGCAAGCTGAAGGGCTGCGCGTGTTGACCGCTGAGAGTGACAAGCCGCTGTACAGCTTTGATAACCGTCAGACAACGGTCGAAAAGCAGACCTTA